>CAZWAL010000210.1:0-4771 GCA_964631905.1 uncultured Stakelama sp. | reverse complement strand
CCGCTGATCGAACAGCCGCTGATGTCGAGCTACAACGGTCGCGTGGAGGCGGTGCTGGTACGTGGGATGCGCGTGGCCGATATCCGCCGTAATGCCACACTCCAGGGCAAAGCGCTCAGCGGATCGTTGGACAGTATCACGCCGGGAAGTGGGCGGATCGGCATCGGCTCGCGGCTGGCGGAGGCACTTGGCGCGCAGGTCGGCAGTCAGGTTTCGCTGCTCAGCCCGCAAGGACAGACAACGCCATTCGGCACCGTGCCCCGGATCGTATCCTACACGGTCGGCGCGATCTTCGAGATCGGTGTCTATGATTATGACAAAGCCTATGTGCTGATGCCACTCGAGGACGCGCAGACGCTGTTGCTGCTCGGCAATGCGGTGGGCGTGGTCGAGGTGAATACCGTCAATGCCGATCAGGTCGGGGCGATCATGTCGCCGCTGGCCGCCAAGATCGGCAGACGGGGTGCCGTGGCGGATTGGCGACAGCTCAACGCGCAATTGTTCGAGGCGCTCGAGGTGGAGCGGATCGCGATGTTCACGGTGCTGTCGATCATCATCCTGGTCGCGGTGTTCAACATCTTGTCATCGCTGATCATGCTGGTGCGCGCCAAGACGCGCGACATTGCCATTTTGCGGACGATGGGCGCCACACGGGGCGGGCTGATCAGGATCTTCATGGTCGTCGGCACCACTATAGGCGCGCTGGGGATGGTCGCAGGATTGGTGCTTGGCTTCGTGTTTCTGTTTTATCGCCAAAGCGTGGTGAACTTCATCCAGCTGGTGACGGGTCAGAATCTGTGGGATCCCTCGATCCGTTTCCTCACCGAGCTGCCGTCGAAACCCAACCCGATCGAGATCGTCGTCATCGCCGTCATGGCACTGGTGCTGAGCTTTCTCGCCACGTTGTACCCGGCGTTCAAGGCCGCCAATACCGATCCGGTGCAGGTGCTTCGTTATGAATGAGCCAGTGCTGGAGATTGCCGGGCTGACGCGCAGTTTTGTGCAGGGTGAAGACACCATCCATGTACTGCGTGGTGCCGACCTGACGATCGCCAAGGGCGAGATCGTCGGGCTGCTGGGGCCGTCCGGATCGGGCAAATCGACCTTGTTACAGGCGGTTGGTCTGCTGGAAGGTGGGTTCGGCGGATCGATCCGGATCGCGGGGACTGAGGCTGCGAAACTCGACAGCCATGGCCGCACCCTGGTGCGCCGTGATTATCTTGGCTTCGTCTATCAATTCCACCATTTGCTGCCCGATTTTAATGCGACCGAGAATGTCGTCCTGCCGCTGCTCATCCACGGCAGTACCCAGGGCGAAGCGGAGGTGCGGGCCATATCGCTGTTGACGACACTTGGGCTCGGCCACCGGTTGACTCACCGGCCGAGCCAATTGTCGGGTGGCGAGCAGCAGCGCGTTGCAGTGGCGCGGGCGTTGGCGAACAAGCCCGCGCTGGTGCTGGCGGATGAGCCGACGGGCAATCTCGACGAGGCGACCGCAGAGATCGTGCTTGCCGAATTGTTGCGGCTGGTCCGTGATGAGGGATCGTCCGCGCTGATCGCGACCCATAACGAACGGCTGGCGGCTAAGATGGACCGGGTGGTGCGGCTGAACGAGGGGCGGCTTTAGTAATGACGGGCTGGACGAAGATACCGACGCTCGTCGGCAATCACGTTACCTTGCGCCCGCTCGCGATCGATGACCATGACGCGCTGATTGCAGCGGCGGCGGAAGGCGACATCACCGAATTATTCTTCACCAACGTATCAAATCTGCGCGATCCCCAAGCCTATATGGCGGCAATCTTCAAGGAGCGCGATATGGGGCGGGCAATGCCCTTTGCGGTGGTTGCCGGGGGCAAGGTGGTTGGCATGACACGCTATTTACGAATGAACGCCGCACATCGGCGGCTCGAAATTGGCGGCACCTTTTATGCGCGTTCGGTCCAGCGTAGCGGCGTGAATACTGAAGCCAAACTGCTGCTGCTGACCCACGCTTTCGAGGCATTGGGCTGCAATGTCGTCCAGATCAGGACAGATTGGTTCAACAAGCGCTCGCAGATCGCGATTGAGCGCCTTGGCGCCAAGCGAGACGGGGTGCTGCGCAATCACCAGTTGATCGATGGACGGATCCGCGACCTTGTCGTTTATTCGATCATTGCCAGCGAATGGGCGGGTGTGAAGCAGAATTTGCAGTTCCTACTGCAGCGATAAGGGGGACGATATGGCCGCGATCACCGATTTTCAGGTCAAGGGCGCTGACGGCAAACCAGTTGATCTGTCCGTTTATGCGGGCAAAGTGCTGCTGATCGTCAACACCGCGTCGAAATGCGGATTTACCCCGCAATATAAGGGGCTTGAGGAACTGCACCGGACCTATGGCGATCGCGGTTTCGAAGTGCTTGGCTTTCCCTGCAACCAGTTTGGTTCACAGGAGCCGGGTGATGCCGAGGAAATCGCGACTTTCTGCACGATCAATTACGATGTGACCTTCCCGCTTTTCGCGAAGATCGAGGTCAACGGATCGGGCGCCGATCCGTTGTTCGACCGCCTTAAGGATGCCGCACCGGGTCTGATGGGATCGCGCGGCATCAAATGGAACTTCACCAAATTCCTCGTCGATCGTACCGGGCAGAAGGTGACCCGCTATGGTCCGCAGACGACGCCGGCCGAGATCGCCAAGGACATCGAGAAGCTGCTGGCCGATTGAGCGCGATTATCCACCACAAATCGGCTTTATGACGGTTTCGCGAATCGCGTTAACCCCGCATAGTCATCGACATGGCGCATTCCGGTTTCGTCCCCTTACGCATCTTTTCGTCGTTTACGATGCTCGACGGGGCGATCGAACCCAAGGCGATCGCCAAACGCGCGCAGGAACTTGGCTTTCCGGCAGCGGCGCTTACCGACCGCAACGGGCTTTACGCCGCCATGGCCTTTGCCGAGGCTGCGCGGGCAGCGGGGGTACAGCCGATCATTGGCGCGATGCTGGGCGTTGCACGGCCCGGTCTGCCGGAGGGCGTGGCTGCACCGCTCGACTGGCTTGCGCTCTACGCGCAGAATGAGGACGGATATCAGAATCTGTGCGCGCTGGTGTCGCAGGCGCATCTGGCGCGGCCGCTTGAACTCGCGCCGCATGTCGATTTTGCCACGCTGGCGGCGCATAGCGACGGACTGATCGCGCTGACGGCGGGACGCGAAGGCGCGCTGGCGCGGCTTTTTGCCGAGGACCAGCCGGATGCGGCACTCGCCTATGCCGATCGGTTGCAGGGGCTGTTCCCCGACCGGCTCTATATCGAACTGACCCGTCGTCTCGACGAAATCGAGGGGCGAGCAGAGGTCGCGCTGCTCGATCTCGCCTATGATCGCTACCTGCCGATCGTGGCGACCAACCCGTGCTGCTATGCTGAACAAAGCTTTGGTCCGGCGCATGATGCGATGCTGTGCATCGCCAATTCGACCTATATCGCCAGCGATGATCGGCCGAAAAGCTGCCCCGATGCGTGGATGAAGCCCGCCAAGGACATGCGGCAATTGTTCGATGATCTGCCCGAGGCGATTGCGAACACACTCGTCGTTGCGCAGCGCTGCGCGGTTGCTGCCCCGAAGCGTAAACCGATCCTGCCGAGCCTCGCGGGCAATCGCGATGCCGAGGCTGAGGCGCTGCGAGCGGATGCGCGGGCAGGGCTTGAGCAGCGATTGGCGCGGATCAAGGGAGAGGGCGCCAACTGGCAGCAAGCCTATCGCGACCGGCTCGAATTCGAGCTCGATGTCATCATCCAGATGGGGTTTCCGGGCTATTTCCTCATCGTTGCCGATTTCATCAAATGGGCGAAGGAAAATGATATTCCGGTCGGGCCAGGCCGCGGATCGGGGGCGGGATCGGTCGTCGCCTGGGCGCTGACAATCACCGATCTTGACCCGATGAAGCTCGGGTTGCTGTTCGAGCGCTTCCTGAACCCGGAACGCGTATCGATGCCTGATTTCGATATCGATTTCTGCGAAACCCGGCGCGAAGAGGTGATCCGCTACGTCCAGGCCAAATATGGCACCGATCATGTGGCCCAGATCATCACCTTCGGGCGGCTGAAGGCGCGCGCCGTGCTGAAGGATACCGGCCGCGTGCTGCAGATGAGCTATGGTCATATCGATCGGCTCGCCAAGCTCGTCCCCAACCACCCGACCGACCCCTGGACGCTCGACCGTGCGCTGAACGGCGTGTCAGAGCTTGCAGCCGAATATCGCACGGATAGTGGGGTGAAGCATCTGCTCGATCTGGCGATGAAGCTGGAAGGGCTGCCGCGCCACTCGTCGACGCATGCCGCCGGCGTGGTGATCGGCGATCGGCCGCTGGCGCACCTCGTCCCGCTCTACCGCGACCCGCGATCGGACATGCCGGTGACGCAGTTCGACATGAAATATGTCGAGGCGGCGGGGCTCGTGAAATTCGATTTTCTCGGCCTGAAAACACTGTCCGTGCTCAAGAAAGCACAACAGATGCTGGCCGCGCGGGGCATCTCGGTCGATCTTGATGCGCTCGAATGGGACGACGAGGCCGTCTACAAACTGCTCCAGCGCGGTGATACGGTCGGGGTGTTCCAGCTCGAATCGGAAGGGATGCGGCGCACGCTTTCGGCGGTACGCCCGTCGAACTTCGGTGATATTATCGCGCTCGTCTCGCTCTATCGGCCGGGGCCGATGGACAATATCCCAAGCTTCGGTCGCCGCAAAAACGGCACCGAGGCGATCGATTACCCCCATCCACTGCTCGAAC
>CAZWAL010000209.1:0-4801 GCA_964631905.1 uncultured Stakelama sp. | reverse complement strand
AACCTGGACGGGTGATCGACCGAATAGCTTGGCATCAAGACCCCAAGGGAGTTCGACCACCATGACCGATCGTCGCCAGTTCCTTTCGCTCGCCGCTGTCGGCTCGGCGACCGCCGCACTGTTCGGCTGGCGTCCCGCGCCTGCCGATGCGGCCGAAAAGTTCGAAGTGATGTTCAGCGATGCGCAGTGGAAGGCAAAGCTGTCGCCGGCGGCCTATCGCACGCTGCGGCATGAGGCGACCGAATATCCCGGCACCAGCCCACTCAATCACGAAAAGCGTGCGGGGTCTTTTTGGTGCGCCGGATGCGCGCTGCCGCTGTTTTCGTCAGCGACCAAATATGACAGTGGCACCGGCTGGCCGAGCTTCTCGAAACCGCTGCCCAATGCCGTCCGCACCCGCATTGACGGCAGCCTGATTTTCGCGCGTACCGAAGTCCATTGCCGCCGCTGCGGCGGGCATCTGGGCCACGTGTTCGATGACGGCCCGGCACCGACGGGCAAGCGTTACTGCATGAACGGCGTCGCGATGACCTTCCATCCGGGCAAAGTGGCTTAGAAGCCCGCGTCGTTCACCAGCGTCAGGATGCAGCGTACAGCGGTGCTGTTGTGGGCAATCTCGGTAGCAATCGCTGGATCGCGCTGCGGCGTGCCGTCGGCATAGATGAAGCCTTTGGTGGGATAGGCAGTCAGCCCCAGCCCGCCCATTGGGCCGAACCACACCCGCACCGCGCTCCAGTCGCCGGCTTCGGACACATCGATGGCCCGCACATCACGTTCGATGCCGCCGGGGCGCGACCAGTTGGCGTGGGTCAGCAACACTTCGCGGTCGCTGACCACCCGGCTGACCATGGCGACATGGCCATAGCGCATCCGTGATGTGGCCGAAAAGGCAAGCACCGCGCCAACCTGCGGCGTCTGGCCGCGCGCGTAGAGACCCGCTGCCTGATCCCACCAGGTAAGTGCGTTCCCCTGAATCTGGATGCCCGATACCTGGCGGGCAAAGGGCACGCACTGAAGGGTCCGGGCAAAGGCCGGGGTGCTTGCCAGCGTCGATGCTATCAGGGCGCACGATACCACCAGCGCAAAACGCGCTGCCAAAGCCTTGAATGTCATGGACCCCCCAAAGGTGTCTGCTGGTCAATTGCGGTCGTTTGCCGCGTCTTGAGCCTCTCAAAGCAGACTGTCCCGCACAGGGAAACCCTTGCGCGGCGATGAATGGAACCTTTTCCGACGAACCGTGTTTGGGGGGCGGTGACCGGTCCGGCAGCCACCGTTATTCACTGATCTGCACCCGCGATCGTCCCCGATCAGGCGACGGGCTTTGCTCCCATCCGCTCCAGCCGTGCCTGATGATCGGCGCGGCCGAACGGAAACCGCGAATACATAAAAGCGGCCAAGCCATAGAAAATCGTCAGCAACACGATGAAGATCAGCGTGAGCCGATCAACCGTCTCAATCGGCACCTGACCCGGCTTGGCCGATTCGGGGAACTGCGCGATCGACAGAATCGCGCCGGCCATGAAGATGCCCAGCCCGCCGACCATTTTCTGCACGAAGAAACTGCCTGAGAAGAACACGCCTTCAGACCGCCTGCCGGTGCGCTGTTCGGATTCCTCGACCACGTCGGACAGCATCGACGCGCCGATGATGAACGCGCTGACCCCGCAAGCGGTGTTGATCGCGAAGATCGTCAACAGCAGCGGAAGGATGATCGGTGATTGCGGCGACGGAAACAGGCCCATCAGGCGCAGGATGTACGGCGTCACCAACAGCGTGACGCTCAGCACGGAAAGGATCGTGCCCATCCGCGCCTTGTCGCCGCCCTTGGTCAGCCGCGGCGCGAGGATGAATGCGCCGATGGCACCGGTCAGCAGCGCCAGCGACAGCCATTGAAAGTCACCGCCGCTGAATTCCCAGACATATTGATACATATAATTCGACAGCGCGAACGATATGCCCTGCGCGGTGTAGGCGCAAACGCCAGCGAGCATCAGAATGGCGAACGCCTTGTTCGAAATCGTCTGTCGGAATGCGCGGAAATGATCGGCGAGCGTCTCGGTGCTCTCCGCCAATTTAGGCAGATATTTGATCTCACCGTGCAACCCCCAGGACGACACCAGAATGGCAACTGCCATCACGATCGCCGCCATCGTTGCCATGCTCGAATAGCCTGGGCCGTTCTGCAGACCCACCGCATGGGTCGCATCGGGCACCAGGAAGACGCCGTATGCCAGCGACAGCATGCCCAACCCGCCAACCCAGCCGAACAGATAGCGATAGGAAAAGAGCTTGGTGCGCTCGTCATAATCCGAACTGAGCTCAGGTCCGAGCGCGGACGCCGGAATTTCGAATGCCGATAGGGCAATCCGCACCAGCAATGCACTGCCAAACAGATAGAAGAGCAGCGCCGTCTCGCTCCATCCCGCAGGCGGGTTCCACAGCAATAGCCAGCCAATCGCCACGGGAATGGCCGAAGCGTACATCCAGGGATGTCGCCTGCCCCATTTGCTACGGGTATGGTCCGACAGGAAGCCGACGGCGGGATCGACGAACGCCTCGACCATCATCGCCATCATGATCGCGATACCGACACTCGCCGCCGAAAGGCCGACAACCTGATTGTAGAACAACAACAGGAAGGTCGCAAAACCATTGTCCTTTACGCCATACGCAATCGAACCGAGCCCGAAGGCAAGACGGCTACGCATCGGCAGGACGCGCGCGGGCGGGACAGCGGCCGAGGCGCTCATTTAAACGCTTCCAGCAGGGCAAACAGCGAAGGTGACGCCGGATCCCAGCTGTGGCGCGGACCGA
This sequence comes from uncultured Stakelama sp., assembly GCA_964631905.1. GTDB lineage: Bacteria > Pseudomonadota > Alphaproteobacteria > Sphingomonadales > Sphingomonadaceae > Sphingomonas. The sequence continues at coordinate 1,987 of CAZWAL010000209.1, read as the reverse complement.
TCGTCATGCCGCCATCGACGACAATATGCGTGCCCGTGACGAACGCGGCATCATCGCTGGCGAGATAGGCAACGGCAGCGGCGATATCCTCGGGTCGGCCGGGGCGCGCGACGGGTTGTGCCGTGCCTGCCAATGATCCGATCGCGGCGTTTGCCTGATCGCGCTTTTCGCCGTCGATCCCCATCGCGCTGGTGAAAATATTGGTGGTGATGAAGCCGGGGCAAACCGCATTCACCCGGATGCTGTGTTGCGCCAGATCGGCAGCGGCCATCTTGGTCAGGTGGAGCACGCCAGCCTTTGCCACCGAATAGGCGGTAGGCGCGGCGCCGGTCTGCAGTGCAGCGATCGAGGCGGTGTTGACGATCGCCCCGCCACCGCGTGCCGCCATCAGCGGGGCGGCATAACGAATGCCGAGCGCGACCGAGCGCAACAGCAGGTTCTGGGTATAATCCCATTCATCGGGGGTAATCGCATCGATCTTGGCGCGTGCGCCACCGGCTCCGGCATTGTTGAACAGCACGTCGATGCCGCCGGCCGCATCGGCAGCGACGATCAGCGCCTCAATCTCATCGGCTTTCGTAACATCGGTACGCTGAAAATGGATCCGGCCATTGGACGTTTGCGCCAGATCTGTGCCACCTGCTTCGTCAATATCCGCTGCCCAGACTTCCGCCCCTTCTTCCACCAGTCGCAGCACGGTGGCCCGGCCAATGCCCGAAGCCGCGCCAGTTACGACGGCACGCTTGCCTGAAAAGCGCATCAACACCGATCCTCTCATTGTTCTTTTCGGTGGTCACCCTAGCTGCGTGCTGCGCCGCCGTCACTCGCTTTTGGAATTTCGGGTTTGCATAACTTGCAGCGCTGCGTCGGCAGCGATAGCGTGGTGTCAGCATAATCGAGAGGATGTTTCGCGTGGCGCTCGACCCAGAAACTTTTGACGCACTGATCGACATGGTGCGGCGTTTCGTGAGTGAACGACTGCGTCCACTCGAGGGGCAGGTGGAGGCCGATGACGCCATCCCCGCCGACATTATCCGCGAGATGCGCGAGATGGGGCTGTACGGCCTGTCGATCGCCGAGGAATATGGCGGGCTTGGCCTGACGATGACCGAGGAGTGCCGGGTCGCGATCGAGCTTGGTCGCACGACGCCCGCGTTCCGGTCCACCTTTGGCACCAATGTCGGCATTGGCAGCCAGGGGCTGGTGATGGCCGGGACGCCCGAGCAGAAGGCCGCGTGGCTGCCCAAAATCGCGTCGGGCGAAATCGTCACCAGCTTCGCCCTCACCGAACCCGATGTCGGGAGCGATTCGGGCAGCGTGAAAACGCGCGCTGTGCGGGACGGCAATGTCTACCGCCTGTCCGGCACCAAACGCTACATCACCAATGCCGACAAGGCCGATCTCTTCACCGTCATGGCCCGCACCGGCGATGAACCCGGTGCGCGCGGCGTTTCCGCCTTCCTTGTCCCGCGTGACTTGCCCGGCGTCTCGATCGGCGAGCCAGAGAAGAAAATGGGGCAAAAGGGCGCGAAGGTCGCCGATGTCATCATGGACGATGTCGCGGTGCCGGTGGAGAATCGGCTCGGCGCCGAGGGCGAAGGCTTCAAGATCGCGATGCGCGTGCTCGATCGCGGACGGCTGCATATCTCCGCCGTCTGCGTGGGCGTTGCCGAGCGGCTGATCGCCGATTGCGTCGCTTACGCCACCGAGCGCAAACAGTTTGGCAAGGCAATCGCCGAACATCAGCTGATTCAGGCGATGATCGCCGACAGTAAAACCGAAGCGCTCGCCGCCCGCGCGCTGATGCTCGAAACCGCCGCTGCCAAGGATGCCGGCAAGGACGTCGTCATGGAATCGGCGGCGTCCAAATATTACGCATCAGAAATGGTCGGCCGCGTCGCCGACCGCGCCGTCCAGATTTTCGGCGGGGCGGGCTATATCGCCGATTACGGGATCGAGCGGCTCTACCGCGACGTCCGCCTGTTCC
>CAZWAL010000208.1:0-4803 GCA_964631905.1 uncultured Stakelama sp. | reverse complement strand
TCCGCGGTGGCAGCGTGATTGTCGGGCCGATGGGGGATGTGCTCGCCGGGCCGGTTTATGGTGCAGAGGCAGTACTGGTTGCCGATGTCGATCCAGTCGATATCGTGCGGGGGCGCTATGATCTCGACGTCAGCGGCCATTATGCCCGGCCGGACGTTTTTACGCTGACGGTCGATACCCGCGCTAGAACGCCGGTGGTGTCGCCGTCGGCCGATTTGGGGGATGAATGATATGCTGACGCCTGTTTTGCTGATGCTCGCCCAGGCAGCGGCGGCACCCGCCACCCCGCCCGCCGATCCGGTCACCGCCGCGCGCGTCGAAAAGCTGCTCGCCGCCAATCCGGTGATCGACGGGCATAATGATCTGCCCTGGGAAATCCGCACCCGCTACGCAGCGAAGGTGGAATCGGTTGATCTGACGAAGGACACATCGAAACTGCCCTTCCCGCTGCAGACGGACATTCCCCGCCTGCGCAAGGGCCATGTCGGCGCGCAATTCTGGTCGGTGTGGATCACCGCCGACAATCTTGGCCCGCGCGCGGTGGAAATGACGCTCGAGGAGATCGATATCGTCAAACGCTTCGTCGCCGCCAATCCGGGCGCGTTCGAAATGGCCGGTACCGCGGCCGATATCCGCCGGATTGAGAAGAGCGGCAAGATCGCGTCGCTGATGGGGGTGGAGGGCGGCCACCAGATCGACGGGCGACTATCGGTGCTGCGGCGCTATCACGATCTCGGCGTGCGCTACATGACGCTCACCCACACGCTCAGCCTGCCCTGGGCCGATGCCTCGACCGATGATCCGCGCAGCGGTGGGCTCAGCGCGTTCGGCAAGCTGGTGGTGGCCGAGATGAACCGGATCGGCATGATGGTCGATATCAGCCACGTCTCGGACGCGACGCTGGCGGCGGTGCTGGCGGTGACCAAGGCCCCGGTCATCGCCTCGCACTCGGTCGCGCGCGCGCTCGACAATGCACCGCGCAACATTCCCGATGAACTGCTGACCGCGATCGGCAAGAATGGCGGGGTGGTGATGGTCAATTTCTACCCCAGCTTCGTCTCGCAAGCCTGGCGCGACTGGGACAAGGCCCGCAGCGATTACGCCAAATCGGTCGGCGCATCGGCGGAAGTGTACGGTCCCAACGCGACCGCGCCCGTGCTCACATGGGAAGCGAGCCACCCCGAACCCGTCGTCACCTCGGCAACGATTGCTGATCATGTCGAGCACATCGCCAAACTGGCAGGCAAGGCAAGCGTCGGCATTGGCAGCGATTATGACGGCATCAACGGCACGTCCCCGCGCGATATGACCGGGGTCGACGGTTACCCGGCGTTGTTCGCCGAACTCACCCGGCGCGGCTGGAGCGATGCCGATCTGGCAGGCCTCGCGCGCGGTAACATCCTGCGCGTGATGGAAAAGGTGGAGGCAGTAGCGAAATCGATGGCAGGCATGCCACCGATTGATGCAACCGACCGGCCTTAAAAGCCGCTGAGGAAACTCGCCACATTCCCGCCAAGCGCATCGACCGCATAGCCGCCCTCCATCAGGATCACGCTTGGCCAGCCGCGTGCGGCAATGTCAGCGGCAAGGATCGCATAATCACCGGTGGTAAGCTTCAAATGGCTGATCGGGTCGCCCTCCCAGGTATCTGCCCCGAAGCTGACGACGAGCAGATCCGGCGCAAAGGCGGAGATCGCATCAAGCGCGGTGGTCTGCGCCGCGCGGAAACTGGCAAGGCTCGTGCCTTGGGGCAGCGGCAGGTTCAGGTTCGCTCCCAGTCCCTCGCCCGCACCGCGCTCATCGGCATGCCCCCAGTAAAAGGGATAATCGGTCGCCGGATCGGCATGGAGGCTCGCGTACAACACATCGCCGCGGTCGAAAAAAATGTCCTGCGTGCCGTTGCCGTGATGATAATCGATGTCGAGGATTGCCACCCGTTGGGCCCCAGCATCCCGCGCCGCCTGCGCCGTGATGGCAGCGGTGTTGAGGTAGCAATAGCCGCCGAGATAATCCGCCCCGGCATGATGCCCCGGCGGGCGGCACAGCGCGAATGCCGCGCGGTCCCCCGCCTGCACTGCCGCCAGCGCCGACAACGCGGATTGCGTGCTCCAAGAGGCAGCGTCGTAGGTGTCGGCAGTCAATGGGGTCGAGGCGTCGAAGCTGTATTGCCCCACCAGCGCGTCGATCCGGCGCAACGTCAGGGGACGGCGGCCCACGACCGGCCACACATAGCCCATGACATCGCCAGGCCGCCCCGCCGCTGTCCATTTGGCGGGCGCGGTCTGCAGGAAATCGAGGTAATCCGCGCTGTGCACCGCCCGGATCGCCGCGTCGCCATGATCGCTCGGTTCTTCCAGGCCACCCAGCGCCGCCGCCATCGCTTCGGCTCGCGCCGGGCTTTCGGCATAGGCCGTGAAGCCGCCATTATGCAGCTCCTGCAACGGTGCATGGGCAAGCTGGCGGGGAGAGAAAAAACGGCGCATCGGGTCATCCCTTTGAAGCTGGCGCGCAAATCAGGCCAGCGGCATAGCGTAGCGCGACGAACCTCGCGAGGGAGAATGGGAAGCGCCAAGTTTAGCTAGCCACCTGTCCGCCAGCGGGTACAATGGTTAACGAATCGTGGGGCGTCAGTCGGGGGGCAAAGATGACACTCAATCTGTTCGAGATGGCGGCGCTGATTCTCGCGGCAACAACCGTGGCTTGCTGGATCAATGCCAATACGCTGAAATTGCCGGTCGCCGTCGGCCTGCTGATTGTGGGGCTTGCCGTTAGCGGCGTCATCGCGCTCACCGATATGTTCAGCCCCGGGCTCGGCGCGGGGACGGCGTTCCGCATGCTCGAACGCCAGATCGATTATCCCGCGCTCGTGCTCAATTTCCTGCTCTGCTATTTGTTGTTTGCGGGCGCGATGAACGTCAATCTGGATGCCATGATCCGGCGGGGCTGGGCCGTGGCCATGCTGGCGCTGTTCGGCACTGTCATCACGACCTGTCTCATTGCCGCCGCATTTTGGGGGCTGTGCCAAGCGCTGGGGATCGCCATGCCGGTCAGCTGGGCGCTGGTGTTCGGCGCGCTGATAAGCCCCACCGATCCGATCGCGGTGCTCGCGATGACCAAACGCACCGATCTGGAACCCCATTTGCAGGCAACGCTGGAGGGGGAAGCGCTCTTTAACGACGGTGTTGCGGTTGTCTTGTTCAAGGCATTGCTTGCCTATGCGATTGGCCAGACGGCAGGGGGGGACCATACCGATTTCTCGGTCATCGCTCAGCATGCCGCGATCGAGGCGTTTGGCGGCATCGCGCTGGGGCTGGCTGTGGCCGTGGTGGCCGTTGTGGTGCTCTACGCCGTCAACGATTGGATCACCGAAACGATGATTACGATCGCCACGGCAACCATCGTTTATGCGGTTGCGCTGCATTTCGAATTGTCCGGCCCGTTAGGCGTGGTGGCTGCCGGGCTCTTGATGGCATCACAATGGGCGCGGCAGGCGCTGGCACCCCATGCCAAGGAATATGTCCACGTATTCTGGCACATTGTTGATGAAGGCATGAACGCTGTGCTGTTTTTCCTTGTCGGCATCAAAGCAATTGCGCTCAGCTTGTCGCCGCTGGCGCTGCTGTTGATGGCGGCGGGCGCGGCGATGGTGCTGGCAGCCCGCTGGATTGCGGTATCGTCGCTAGGCGCTGTGCTGTTGGTGGCGGGCAACAAGATACCGCTGAAATTCTATAACGTCCTGACCTGGGCCGGGGTGCGTGGTGGGCTGTCCGTCGCGATGGTGCTGTCACTGCCGGACATTCCCGAACGCCAGGCGATTTTTGCAGCGACATTGGGGGTCGTGATTTTCTCCATTGTTATCCAGAGCATGACAATGGAGGCGCTTGCGCTCAGGACCGGCTATGGCAGTGCCAAGGCCGATCCCGAGCCGACGCATTGATCACGCGCGGGCAAGCGCCTCGGCGATCAGCTTGCGGCTGTTCTCGATGCCGTAGAGCGCGATGAAGCTGCCCATGCGGGGTCCCTGGCTTGATCCCAGCAGGGTTTCGTACAGCGCGCCGAACCAGTCGCGCAGATTGTCGAACCCGCCTTCGTTGCCGATGGCGTAGACGATATTCTGGAGGTCCACAGCCGAGGCATCGGCAGACGCGCTGGCCAGTTCGCGGTCGAGCCGGTCGAGTGCAGCCACCTCAACACCGTGCGGGGCCCGTCGTACCAACGTAGGCGCCACGAAATCGCGATTATAGGCAAGTGCGTGTCCGATTAGGTCGTCGAGTTCAGTACTGATCTCCCCCTCCACATAATTGGAGAGATAGCCGCGCACCTGCTCCACTGTCGCACCCGCGCCGAGCACGCCGACCAGGTTGAGCAACAAGCCGAACGTCACCGGCGGGTTGGTGCCGGGCACATTGCCGTCATGAATGTGGTGCGCTGGATTGCCGAGCTTCTGCTCCACCGGTTGGGCCGCATAATTGCCGCGAAACTGAAAATATTCGTCCACCGCGCGCGGGATGACGCCGATATGGAGCTGCTTGGCCTTTTTCGGCTCACGGTAAGCGAAGAACGCCAGGCTTTCCTGCGTGCCGTAATCGAGCCACTGCTCCAGCGTAAGGCCATTGCCCTTCGACTTGGAGATCTTCTCGCCCTTTTCATCGAGGAACATCTCGTAAATCAGCCCCTCGGGCGGACGGCCGCCGAGCACCCGGGCGATCTTGCCCGATTGAATGCCGCTGTCGATCAGGTCCTTGCCATACATCTCGTAATCGACGCCGAGCGCGACCCAGCGCATCGCCCAATCGACCTTCC
>CAZWAL010000207.1:0-4804 GCA_964631905.1 uncultured Stakelama sp. | reverse complement strand
AACAGGCATTCATGCGCCGTCCCGAACGCGACTGGCACCACAGCGGCCTTGGCAGCATCCAGCCCGTGGGGGATCGGCCAGCAATTGCGCGCAGGGACGGGGCGAAGCTCGGCATGCGATCCAAATGAATCGACCGTTGCGACGCGGTCCCCGACTTTCAGGTGAGCCACTTCGGCACCCACTTCGATGATCTCGCCCGCCGCCTGATAACCGACGATGTGCGGCGTCGTCGCCAGCGGCCCGCGCCAGCGGTTGAGCGTATCGCCGCCCTCGATGCTCACGGCCTCGACGCGGATGACGACGCCCTTCGAGTGGCAGACCGGATCGGCCACGTCCTCGTACACGAGCACGCTGGGGTCGCCATTGCTGTAATAGACGGCTGCTTTCATGATCCTGCTCCTGATTTGTTTTGCGTTCTTTGGCGGAGATTGCGGAATGCGTCATCCCTCTCTCTCGTGCTGGTGTCCCCGCGAAGGCGGGGACCCAGTCTGGGCTCCCGCCTTCGCGGGAGCACAAGGTCACCGGAGGTGGAAGCGCCGTTAGCACCCCATCGCCTCTGCCAGTTCCACCAAGCTACCCGCCGACCATTCCCAGTCCTGCGCCATATGCGCGTCCGGAGCCACCGCGCCGCCATATTCCATCGGGCGGTCGATATAGGCGCATTGCAACCCGCACGCCCGCGCCGCGCTCAGGTCGCTGTGATGCGCAGCCACCAAGCATAGCTCGCCCGGCGCTACGCCCAACAGATCGGCGGTGCGCAGATAGGATTCTGGCGTCGGCTTGAACGCCTGCACGGCTTCCGCGCCCAAAATCGCGTCGAACACCATGAAGCTGCGCCGCGCGATTTCCATCGTCAGCGCGATATTGCCGTTGGAGAGCGTGACGACCGGCCACCGCGCCCGCAGCCGCGCCAGCCCCGCCACCACATCGGGCCAGGGATCAAGCCTGCGCCATGCAAACGCAAAATCCGCGGTAGCTGCTTCATCCAGCACCAGATCGTGCCGCGTCAGCAGCATGTCGAGCGTCTCGCGGTTCAGCACATCGAGCCGCGTAAAGGGCCGCTTGCCCGATCGCACCTGCTCCATCGCCGGCTGGTACAGCCCCCGCCATGCATCGGCGAAGCCGGCCGGGTCGATATCGTCGCGGCCCGCCTGAGCGAACACCGCCGCTGCCTCCCGCGCGATGCTGGTGCGCCAGTCGACGAGTGTCCCGAAAACATCAAAGGCCAGCACTTTGATGGCGGGCATCTTGACCTCGGGCATGATCGGCTCTCCAACGGGACGGACAATGGATCGTCCGTCGCGGGTTTGTGGTTGGGCGTCAATCGGGGTGCATTTGGGGGTGGATATGGCGCAGGGAATGCCGCGTGGCGGTTGGTGGTTGCTCATCCTCGGCCTCGTGCTCGCGCTGGGTGGGGCGATGCTCGCAAACCGCATCCAGACCACCGGCGGAGTGGAGATCCGCGACATCCGCTTCATCGGCACCGGCGGCAAACGGATGAGCGCGCTGCTCTATGTTCCCAGCACCGCAACCCCCACCAGCAAGGCGCCCGGCATTCTCGCGGTGCACGGCTATATCAACTCGCGCGAAACCCAGGCCGGCTTCGCGATCGAATTCGCGCGGCGGGGCTATGTGGTGCTCGCGCTCGACCAGACCGGGCATGGCTATAGCGCGGGGCCATCCTTCTCCAACGGGTTCGGCGGGCCGGACGGGCTGGCGCATCTGCGCAGCCTGCCGATGGTCGATACCGCCAATATCGGGATGGAGGGGCACAGCATGGGCGGCTGGACGGTGCTCGCCGCCGCCGCCGCCTATCCCGATGATTACAAGGCGATCGTGCTCGAAGGATCGTCGACCGGCGCGCCCTTCGCCAAGGATGGCAACCCTAGCTGGCCGCGCAATCTGGGGCTTGTCTTCAGCCAGTATGACGAATTCTCGAAGCTGATGTGGAATGTCGACAAGGCGCGCGACGTGGTCGATTCCCCCAAGCTGAAGGCGGTGTTCGGCACCAGCGAGCGGATCGTGCCGCGCAAGCTCTATGGCTCCATCGCCGATGGCACCGCGCGCATATTGGCAACGCCTGCGGTCACGCATCCCGGTGACCATATCTCGCCCGAAGCGATTGCGCGCGCGATCGACTGGTTTTCCGTCACGCTGAAGGGCGGCAAGCCGATCCCGTCGAGCGACCAGATCTGGTACTGGAAAGAATTCGGCACCGCGCTCGGGCTGGTCGGTTTCGTCATGATCGTGCTCGGCGCGTTCGATATGCTCGTCCGGCTGCCGGGTTTTGCGGGTGTGCGCGGGATCGTCGAGCCGGTGGCGGAGGCCCGCGATGGCCGCTGGTGGCGCGCCTTTGCGATGACGAGCTTCCTCCCCGCGCTCACCTTTTTCCCGGTGTTCTCCGGGGTTTATCTGCTGGTTCAGCCCAACCCGATATTGCCGCAAACGGTATCGACCCAGATCACCCTCTGGGCGCTGATCGGCGCGGGGATCAGCTGGTTGATCGGGCGCGGCACCGTCAGCGGGCGGCAATCGGATTGGCTGCCGTCCGTCGTGCTTGCCGGGCTGAGCGTCGGGGCGGGTTATGCGGCGCTCGCGGTGGCGGATCAGCTGTTTCACACCGATTTCCGGTTCTGGATCATCGCGGTGAAGCTGCCGACGGTGCAGCAGCTGCTGATCGCGCTGATCTATGTCGTGCCGATCACGATCGGGTTCCTGGCGAGCGTCCGCGTGCTGGTCGATCGGCTGACGGTGCAGGGCGATAGCTGGGTGGCGCAATATGGCTGGGCCAAGCTAGCGCTGGCGCTCGGCTTTATCGTGATGCTGGCGCTCGATTACGCCGTGTTCTTCGCGACCGGCCAGTTACCCACCGCGATCGATCCGCTCAGCACGGTGATTGCGCTGCAGTTTCCGGTCGTGCTGGCGGCGGTGGCGGCGATCGCAATCTTCACCTGGCGCCGCACCGGCAGCTACCGCCCCGGCGCGCTGATCGCGGGACTGATTGTGACGCTGTATGTGGTGGCAGGCACGGCGACGCAGGGGTGGTGACGGGGGTAGATTGGCCCTACGACGCAACCGTCACCCCGGACGAGCGCCGGGGCCCACCGATCCACAAACCCGACCTTCGGTATGGCTGAAATTGGTGGAAAGCCTTCAGGCTATTTGCGGAGTTTCGATAAGAGCGGGCATTATGCGGGCTGGTCGTCCTCCGGATCAAAGACCGTTCGCTGTGCCCTGTCGATCTCGTTCTTTCGGTGAAGGTAACTGTCTATTGCTCGATTGCGTGCTGGTTCACGAACGAAGGCGTAAGCACAAAGAAGCGCCCACACGGTCCCGAAGATGGCGAGCATGATGGCAAACAAGGTCCGCTCGGACGGGTCGTAATTGAATTGAGTGCGAAGAACAAAGCTGAGCCCGAGCAAGACGGTTTGCAAGATCGGTTCGAATACAACCGGCATAAACTGCAACCCGAGCCCGCCGCCGACGCCCAACGACAATCCCGTCAGGCCGAGCAGCACTTGACCTCTCTGTGTCGTTCCAAATGGTTCGCGCATGAAGATACGATGCAGCGTCGGTCCAATGTCTGCAATGAGGAACGGTGAACTTACTCCCGAGCGACCGACCTTGGGGCGACTGCCGCCCGAGCGCTTTTCCGCCCGATAGCCGCCGTTCCGCTTTCGGGTAGGGTCGCACTGCGCCACGAGCCGCAACGGCGGAAAGTGGTGGATTGCGGAACAACCTCTTTGTCGGCAACGTGTCGTATGTGACTGTGCGTAAGGCTCAAATCTGGTCTACAATAGCCGGGGTCGCCGCTGGCGGCGCGGTGTCGACAACTGCGTTTCTGACTATCGGCGTTTATCTGCTTTTCGGCATGTACTACGGATGCGCTCCCCAGCATCGTAGTCAGCCCGATCCAGACCCGTGCTCCGGGGGCTATATGGCTGCATGGACGATAAGTATCTTCCTAGCCGAGTTTGCTCTCTTTGCAGTCACCTTCGTAATCACGCGCAAGTTTGTCCTACGGAAGTTGTCCGGCACTTAGTTCGTATCGGCATGTTTGGGCAGCATGCCTAAGGTCCGCAACTAGGGCGGAAGCCGCTAGTCTGCCTTTACGTCCAATAGCCGCCGTTCCGCTTTCGATTATGACCGCAGCGTGCCAACGGGCTGAACAGCCGAAACTGGTGGTTAGCGGTTACTTCAACTTCGGTTGTGTCCCCGCGAAGGCGGGGACCCAGTCTGGGCTCCCGCCTTCGCGGGAGCACAAAATCAACGGCCGCAATCGGGGCAAACCTGCCTTACGCCCCTGGAGAAAGCCCAAGATGTCGCACTATGCCGCCCCGATATCGTTTTCCTACAAGCCCCGCTTTGTGGCAAAGCGTCGATCATGATCGTCACGAAAAACTCCCCGAAGCCCTTCCATCACGGCCATTTGCGTCAAGTTGCGCAAACCGATGGAGACCCGCAACTTCCGCAACTTTGCGGTGCAACTTATCTCGGGAATCGCACCGCATGATCCCCGGCTTTGACCTCGAGTCGTTCGTCCGCGCGACGTTTGCCGAGGATCTGGGGGAGGGGGGTGACATCACCTCCGCCGCTGTCATTCCCGCAGAGGCGCGCTTTGCCGGGGTGATGGACAGCCGCGATCCCATCGTGGTCGCCGGCCTGCCGATCGCCGAGGCGTTTTTTCGTGCGCTCGATCCGGGTGCCGTGATCGAGATTTTGGTGGAGGAGGGCGCACGCGTGCCTGCTGGCACTGATCTGATGCGGATCGAAGGCAGCGCGCGCGCCATGCTGACGGCGGAGC
>CAZWAL010000206.1:0-4813 GCA_964631905.1 uncultured Stakelama sp. | reverse complement strand
GTGGCAAGCCGCGAAAACTTTCGGCGGTCACCGTCGCTGCATAATGATCGCCGTCCCCGGCCAAATCCGTAATGCTGACCTGCGCGTCGGGGATGGCGGCAAGGATCAGCTGTTCGATCTCGGCGGCGGGCATCGGCATCGTTATTGCGCGTCCGACAATTGCTGCTGCGCCACGATGCGTTGTTCGGCAAGCGCGGCGCGGATCCCCGCATCGTCGATCGCCACCCCGGCAGCGGTCAAATCGCCGCGCAGCTTGCGGATCACATCCTCATCGCCCGCTTCTTCGAAATCGGACTGGACGACGGCCTTGGCATAGGCCTCGGCCTCTTCCGGCGTCAGGTTCATCAGCTTTGCGGCCCAGTGCGCGACCAGCTTGTTGCGCCGCGCCGTAATGCGGAAGGCAATGTTTTCCTCCATTGCAAAGTGATTTTCAGCGGCGCGTTCGCGGTCGTCAAAAGTGGTCATGGACTGACTTTCCCGGGAGGATGTTAATCTGCGGCCCAAATAGGTGCGCATGTGCCGTAAAGCAACGGCTTCGCAGATCGCCGGATCAGTCGGCGACGCGAACAACCAGCTTCCCGATGGCACCGCGCGACGCCATTTTCGCAATCGCCTTGCCGCCGTCTTCGAACGCGAAAACCTCGGTTACCAGCGGGTTGATCGCGCCTTCCTTCCACAGCCGAAACAGGCGCTCGACATGATCCTGATTCGCCTTGGGGTCGCGCGCCGCGAAGGCGCCCCAGAAAACGCCGCAGACATCGCAGCTCTTCAGCAAGGTCAGGTTGAGCGGCAGACGCGGGATGCCGGCGGGGAAGCCGACAACCAGATAGCGTCCTTCCCAGGCAATCGAACGTAGTGCGGGCTCGGCATAATCACCGCCGACCGGATCGTAGATCACGTCCGCGCCATTCGGACCCAGCACCGCCTTGAACTGGTCGGCCAGCGCCTTTGACTGATCCTTGTCGAAAGGCGCGCGGCGATAGATGATCGTTTCGTCCGCGCCTGCAGCCTTGCATGCCGCAGCCTTTTCCTCGCTGGACACCGCCGCGATCACGCGCGCACCAAATGCTTTGCCAAGTTCGACGGCGGCCAGCCCGACGCCGCCAGCCGCACCCAGCACCAGCAGCGTCTGCCCTTCCGCCAGATGCCCGCGATCGAGCAGCGCGTGGATAGTAGTGGCATAGGTCAGCAACAGCGCCGATCCATCCTCAAAGCTGCGCCCTTCTGGCAAGCGGTACAGCCGCACCGCGTCGACCACGATCTTTTCGACCAGCCCGCCATGCCCGACCGTCGCCACGACCCGGTCGCCCGGTGCCCATTCGGTCACGCCTTCGCCGACGCTGTCGACGACACCGGCAATCTCGCCACCCGGCGCGAATGGACGCGCTGGCTTAAACTGATATTTGTCCTCGATGATCAGCACGTCGGGATAGTTGATCGAGCACGCCTTGACCGCGACGACCACCTGCCCTCTTCCCGCCACCGGATCGGGCAGCGTTTCGATCGACAGGGTTTCAGGGCCACCCGTCGCCGTCGAAAGCAGTGCACGCATCGTTTATCTCCCGCAGTTCAGCGGCAGGCAGGGCATCGCCGCCCCGCCCCCGTCAGATGATGCCGCGTCCTTGCCAGCGACAAGCGGGTTTCGTCCAGTTGCTTATTCGGCAGCCAATGGAAATGCGGGCAGCTTGGCGATGTCGCGCGGATCATGCTGGATGATCACCGTCGCCTTGGTGTTGCGCGCCAACCCTTTGAACCGATCGAGCGACGCCAGCGTGTCGGCGCGATTGGTATTGAAGGTTGGCACGCCGTTCGACGCGTAATTTTCCTGAAAATGGGCCAGATCGCCGGTCAGCATAAACGTCTTGCCGCTGCCGAGCTTGACCAGCAGTGCGTGATGACCGGGGGTGTGGCCAGGCGTGTCGATCATCGTCACGCTGCCGTCGCCGAACACATCCTTGTCGCCGCTGATCGGCATCGACTTACCCGCACCGCCGATCCAGGTTTTGAGCGCCGCCGGGTTGGCCCCGAAGGCCGGCGGGGTGGCGCTCAACGCGTCGAAATCGCCCTTGCCGATCATTAACGTCGCGCCGGGAAAAGACTCGGCCTGGCCGACATGGTCATAATGATAATGGCTGATGCCGATCATCGCGACCTGTTCGGGCTTCACGCCCAGCTCGCCCAGCTGCTCGACGACGGTTTTCGTGATCGTGGCACCGCCGGCTTTCGGATCGATTTTGGCGCCCTTCATCGATGCGGGCAGGCCAGTATCCCACAGCATGTAGCGGTCGCCATGCTTGATCAGATAGCAGCTCGCGGTCAGCGCCTTGCCCTGACCGGGATAGGCGCGCGTATCGGAAAACAGGTTGAGATCGGGGATATAGGTCGATCCGCAATCGAGCCGCCAGAGCTTGATTGCGGCTGGGGTCTGGCCGCTCGCGGCATAAGCGCACACGCCACTGAGGATGGTCCCCGCGACCAACAGAAACAATGCTCGTTTCACTGTAATTCCCCCCGCGATCAGTCCCGCCCCTGCGGCCCGCTGTCGGGATCGTCAAGGTCGATCTTTCCCTACGCCCTTCATTTGCCACGCGGAAGTGGATCGTTACGGCCCCGACGGTTAAAACGGCGTCATCCTGACACAGTTTATCGCGTGTTCGCCTGTTCCTTGGGACTGACGTAAGACGCGTCATGCGCCACCGGCGGCACCGTGCCCCGCCGCAGCGCATCAAGCACCGCGCCGAAATCGGTGCTTGCGCGAAAGCCGAGCACGCGTTCGGCCAATCCGGCATCATAGACCCGATCGATCGTTTCAGGCAGCACCCAGCCGCGCTGCATATAAAGCGCCGCTGCATCGGGGAAATAGCGCGCGATCACTGCGCGCGGATCGCGTTTGAGTTCGGGTGCATCAGCTGAGGCGAACGGCGTCGGCGCGGAGAGGATGAAAGTGCCGAAGCCGATTTCGACCGCGCGTTCGAGGGCTAACAGATGCGCGGCGGCGGCATCCTCAACCGTCAGGCGGCGATTGAGCAATTCGTTGGCTTTCAGATTTTCGCCCGAGGGGTACGCGTGGGTATCGTCATCCTCCGGGAAGAACCGCCCGGTCCGCAGCACAAGGCATGCCAGCCCGCGCTCCTGATGAAACAACCGGCAGAGATGCTCCGCCGCCAGTTTCGTCACGCCGTAAATGTTGCGCGGTTCGAGCGGCGCCATCGTCTCTTCGATCCACACCGCGCGGTCACCTTCCGCCCGGCGGATCGCGTCGGAGATCATCAGCGATGTAGTCGACGTGAAGATGAAGCGATCATGCCCCGCCGCGCTAGCCGCTTCGAGCAGGTTGAGCGTACCGGTGACGTTCACATCGACAAAGGCCTGGGTCGGATAGCGCGCGATATCGGGCTTGTGGAGCGCGGCGGCGTGGATGACCACCTCGATCGATCGCTCGATAAAAACCCGGTCGATCAGCGCCCGATCGGCGACCGTACCGATCACATCGGTATCGGCACCGGGCGCGATATCCAGCCCAGTCACCTTGTGTCCCGCCCCGCGCAACAATGGCGCGAGATAGCGCCCCAACCACCCCGACGATCCGGTGAGCAGGACACGCATCAGCCTCAGCCGGTATAATGCGCGGTGGTCTTCGCGCGCACTTCGTCCGCCGTCACGCCGGGGGCGAGCTCAACCAGCTCGAACGGGCTGGCATGATCTGGCCGGTGGAACACCGCCAGATCGGTGATGATCATATCGATCACGTTCTT
Organism: uncultured Stakelama sp.; assembly: GCA_964631905.1. Lineage (GTDB taxonomy): Bacteria > Pseudomonadota > Alphaproteobacteria > Sphingomonadales > Sphingomonadaceae > Sphingomonas. Next base: position 1,058 of record CAZWAL010000206.1, on the reverse strand, counting down.
ACCCGTCAGCGGCAACGTGCAGGCAGGGATAAACTTGGGATCGCCGTTCTTCGATGTGTGCTCCATCACCACCACGATGCGCTTGACCCCGGCAACCAGATCCATCGCGCCGCCCATGCCCTTGATGAGCTTGCCGGGGATCATCCAGTTGGCGATGTCACCGCCTTCGCTCACTTCCATCGCGCCGAGCACGGTCAGATCGATATGTCCGCCGCGGATCATCGCGAAACTATCGGCGCTGCTGAAATACACCGAGGACGGCAGCTCGCTGATCGTCTGCTTGCCGGCGTTGATCAGATCGGGATCGACCTGATCGGGATAGGGGAATGGCCCGATGCCGAGCATCCCGTTCTCGCTCTGCAAGGTCACGTCCATGCCTGCCGGGATGTGGTTGGCGACCAGCGTCGGGATGCCGATGCCCAGATTCACATAGAAACCGTCCTGCAGTTCCTTCGCCGCGCGCGCGGCCATGTCGTCACGTGTCCAGGCCATTATGCCGACTCCCGTTCGCGCGTCGTCACGAATTCAATCTTCTTGTCATAGGGCGCACCGAGGATCAGGCGGTTCACATAGATGCCTGCGAGATGCACCTGATCGGGGTCAAGCGACCCCACCGGCACGATCTCTTCGACTTCGGCCACGCAGATCTTGCCGGCGGTCGCCATGGGTTGGTTGAAATTGCGGGCGGTCTTTCGGAAGATCAGGTTGCCCGCCTCATCCGCCTTCCAACCCTTGATGATCGACAGATCGGCGACGATACCGCGTTCCAGAATATAGTCTTGTCCGTCGAATGCCATCACCGGCTTGCCCTCTGCCACCAGCGTGCCAACGCCCGTTTTCGTATAGAAGCCGGGAATCCCCGCACCCCCTGCCCGGCACCGCTCGGCAAGCGTCCCCTGTGGGCAGAACTCCACCTCCAGCTCACCGCTCAGATATTGCCGCTCGAACTCCTTGTTCTCGCCGACGTAGGAGCTGATCATCTTTTTCACTTGCCGCGTGCGGAGCAGCTTGCCGAGCCCTTCCCCGTCGATCCCGGCATTGTTGCTGGCGATCGTCAG
>CAZWAL010000205.1:0-4846 GCA_964631905.1 uncultured Stakelama sp. | reverse complement strand
GCGGCAAGTTTTCTGGATCGTCTCGACGGGGCGCAAGTCGAGCGCTAGGGAACGCCAACAAAGAATCCAGGAGATGATGATGGACGCGTTGGTAACGACCGAATGGCTGGCAGGCGAGATGCAGGCAAGCGACCTGCGTATCGTCGATGCGACCTATTTCCTTGCCGATCATGGTCGCGATGCGCTGGCCGAATATGAAGCCGCGCACATCCCCGGCGCGGTGTTCATGGACTTGGCCGAAATCGCCGATACGTCGAGCCCGCTGCCGACAATGCTGCCCTCGCCCGAAAAATTCGCGAGCCGCATGCAGTCGCTCGGGCTGGGCGATGGCAGCCGCATCGTCCTGTACGACGATTCGCCGCTGCACACTGCCGCTCGCGCTTGGTGGATGCTGCGTACGTTCGGCGCGCATGACGTGGCGATCCTCAATGGTGGCATCGCCAAGTGGAAGGCCGAAGGGCGCGAGACGAAAAGTGGCAAGGAAACGCTCCGCCACCGCCACTTTACCGTCTGGGCCGATGACAAGGGCGTGCGCACCCTCGCGCAGATGAAGGCCAATGTCGAAACCGGTGCCGAACAGGTGATGGACGCCCGCTCCGCCGCGCGCTTCACCGGCCAGGAGCCTGATCCGCGCCCCGCGACCATGCCCGGCCACATTCCGGGGTCGAAGAACATTCCCTATGGCCAGTTGTTCAACGCCGACGGCACCTGGAAAACGGGCGACGCGCTGAAGGCGGTGTACGACGATGCCGGGATCGATTTGTCGCGCCCGCTGGTCGGCACATGCGGATCAGGCATCACCGCATCGGTACTGGTGTTTGGCGCGCATCTGCTGGGCAATCAGGCCGCGCTGTATGACGGCAGCTGGTCCGAATGGGGTGCAGACCTCTCGACGCCCAAGGCGATGGGCGCTGCATGAGCGAAGAGGGCGGTGGCCCGGCGGACAAGACGCCCAACGGGGTAGGGCGCGGTGACTCGACCCGTGTCGTCAACGCCGGTCGCCGCCCGGAATGGACCGCGGGCATCGTCAACCCGCCGGTCTGGCGCGCGTCGACGATCCTGTACGACAATGTCGCCGATCTGCGCGCGGCAGGCCGCGATACGCACCACCGGCTGTTTTACGGCCGCAAGGGCACGCCGACCCAGTGGTCCCTTGCCGACGCGCTGACCGAGCTTGAGCCGGGCGCGGAGGGCACCTTCCTTTATTGCTCCGGCGTCGCGGCGATTGCCGGGGCACTGCTGTCGGTGCTCTCGCCGGGCGACGAGCTGCTGATGGTCGACACCGCCTATGATCCCAGCCGATCGATGGCGATTGGGTTGCTCAAGCGGATGGGCATCGCCACGCGTTTTTACGATCCGATGATCGGGCCGGGCATTGCCGATCTGATCGGCGACACGACCCGTGCGATCCTGATCGAGGCGCCGGGCAGCCTGACTTTCGAGGTGCCCGATCTGCCCGCGATCATCGCGGCGGCCAAAGCGCGCGGCGTGGTGACACTGCTCGACAATACCTGGGCGACACCGCTTTTCTTGCCCGCGATCGCGATGGGGATCGACCTGTCGATCCTCGCGTGCACGAAATATATCGTTGGCCATTCGGATGCGATGCTGGGATCGGTGACCGCGGGGCCGGGCCATTTCGCGGCGTTGCGCGATACCGCGTTCCAGCTCGGCCAGATCGCCAGCCCCGATGATTGCTGGCTGGGATCGCGCGGATTGCGTACGCTCGCACTCCGGCTCGGGCAGCATCAGGAATCGGCACTGGAGATTGCGCACTGGTTGAAGACCCGGCCCGAAGTGGCACGCGTTTTCCACCCGGCGCTGCCCGATTGTCCCGGCCACGCGCATTTCCAGCGCGACTTCAAGGGATCATCGGGGCTGTTCGCTTTCGAACTGAACGGCGGGACGGATAAAGCGCGTGCGGCGCTGATCGACGGACTCGACCTATTCGGCATCGGCTATAGCTGGGGCGGGTTCGAAAGCCTCGCGCTGCCGGTCGATCCGCAGCGATATCGCACCGCGACCACACCCAATTTCAAGGGGCCGCTGGTGCGCCTGAGCATCGGGCTGGAAGATCCGGCTGATCTGATCGTTGATCTGGCCGCCGGGCTGGACCGGTTCCGCGCCGGATAAGACTTACTTTGGCGTTGAGGTTGTCGCGGCCTGGCCGTCGCCTTCGGGCGCCGCCACGATGTCTCGCGTGGTCGAACCCTTGTCGACGACCGTCGTTTCGGGATCACCCACATCAGAACGGATGCCGGGGCTGGCAACGTCATTGCCGGCCGAACGCAGCACGGCGCTTTCGGCGGCGCTGCGTGCAGCCGGGCCACCGAACAATGCTTCGAGCGCGAGGGCGCTGGGGCCGGTATCCTGCGGGCGGGCGGCGCCGGGCTTGGGTGGCGTCAGCGAATAATCGGGCGGAATGACGAGCGGTGCCTGACGCGCCACGGCGAATTCATCGGGACGATTGCGGTTCAGGCCGCTGCCGCCGCCGCACGCGCTGAGGAAAACGGTCAGGCCAAGGGCCGTGACGAGCCCGTGTAGTTTACGCATTGCCATTCTCCACTGAAACAGACGGTGCCGGTTTGTCGCGCACCAAAATCGCGCGCACCAGCAACACCAAGACCCCTATCGTAATCGCCGCATCGGCCAGATTGAAGACCAAAAACGGGCTCCATTCACCAAAGTGCAGATCCGCGAAATCGACCACATAGCCCAATCGCGCGCGATCGATGATGTTCCCGAGCGCGCCGCCGAGCACAAGCCCGAGCGCAACCTGATCCTGGCGGTTGCGTTCGCGCCACATCCAGACCAGCACACCTGCCGCGATCACGCCCGTGAGCGCAACCAGCGCCCAGCGCGCGCCATCACTGCCGGCGGTCAGCAGCCCCAGCGACACGCCTTCATTGGCGACAAACCGCATCCGGAAAATCGGCAACAACTCGATAACCGGGCCTGCCAGCGTATCGAGGCCCAGCACATCGGTGACGAAGAATTTCGACAGTTGATCGGCCAGGAAAACAATCGCGGCGGCGATCAGCCCCAGGAACGGTATCCGCTTCACGCCACCACCTCACTGCACCGATCGCACAATGCGCCATCTGCCGTCACTTCGGGTAGTAACCGCCAGCAACGGCCGCATTTGGCATAATCAGTGCGCATGACGGCTACAGTATCGCCCTTCGTCACTTTCGCCACGATGAATATTTCGGCGAGCGCATCGGCATCGATCGGCAGCGTCGGTACCGTCACTTCCGCCTCTAGGCTGGAGCGGACAATCTTGTCGCGGCGCAGCGGCTCGATCGCCTCGGTCACCTGCTCCCGCAGCGCGCGCAGATCGGCCCAGTTGGTGCCGAGCATCGCATCACCCGGCTGGGGCGGCAATTCGGGCCATTCGAGCAGGTGCACCGAGCCCTCATCGCTCGGGAAGCGCGTCTGCCAGATTTCCTCCGCCGTAAACACCAGTATCGGCGCGGCATAACGGACAAGCGCGTGGAACAATATGTCCATCACGGTCCGCACCGCGCGGCGCTTGCGCGATGTCGGCGCGTCGCAATAGAGGCAATCCTTGCGGATATCGAAGTAAAAGGCCGACAGATCCTCATTCGCGAAATCGGTCAGCAGCCGGACGTAGGTGTTGAAATCGAAGTCACCCACTGCGACCTTCAGCTTGGCGTCCATGTCCGCGAGCAGGAACAGCACATAGCGTTCAAGCTCCGGCATCTCGCTAACCGGCAGCCGTTCCGCCTCATCGAACCCGTCAAGCGCGCCAAGCATGTAACGGAAGGTGTTGCGCAGCTTGCGATACTGGTCGGACACCCCGTTTAGGATTTCCTTGCCGATCCGGTGATCCTCGGTGAAATCGACCGTCAGTGCCCAGAGCCGCAAGATGTCAGCGCCGCTTTCCTTCATCAGGTCGAGCGGGTTGATCGTGTTGCCGAGGCTCTTGGACATTTTCATGCCCTTCGAATCCATCGTGAAGCCGTGGGTGAGCACCGCCTTGTACGGCGCATGGCCGCGCGTGCCGCAGCTTTCGAGCAGCGACGACTGGAACCAGCCACGATGCTGGTCCGATCCTTCGAGATAAAGGTCGGCGGATGGCCCCTCATAGCCCTCGGGCCGCAGCATATCCGGCCAGCGCCCGCTTTCGAGCACAAAGGCGTGGGTGCAGCCGCTGTCGAACCAGACGTCAAGAATGTCAGTGACGCGTTCGTAATCGGCGGCGTTGTAGTCGGGGCCGAGGAGCGTCTGCGCCGCCTCGTCGGTCCAGGCATCGACGCCCTGTTCGTGCACCGCCGCGATGATACGGGCGTTGACGGCGGGGTCGCAGAGATATTGCCCGGTCTTGCGATCGACGAACAAGGTGATCGGCACGCCCCAGGCGCGCTGGCGGCTGAGCACCCAATCGGGGCGACCCGCAACCATCGCGGTGATCCGGTTCTGACCCTTGGCGGGCAGCCAGCGTGTGGCCTCAATGGCGGCGAGCGCGCGGTTGCGGAGGGTGTCGCCGTCTTCCCCCCTCCCGCTTGCGGGAGGGGTAGGGGGTGGGCCTTCGACGGCGAGCGCGGCATATGTGGACAGGCCCACCCCTAGCCCCTCCCGCAAGCGGGAGGGGGATCCGCTCAGGTCCTTATCCATCGGCACGAACCATTGCGGCGTACACCGAAAGATCACCTTGGCCTTGGACCGCCAGCTATGCGGATAGCTGTGCTTGAAATCATCGCTTGCCGCGAGCAACCCGCCGCTCGCGCGCAGGTCCGAACAAATCGGGCCGTCCGCGGCGACGAACTTCTTGTTGATGACCGAGCCCTGCCCGCCGAGCCACGCCCAATCCTCCCGGTACATC
>CAZWAL010000204.1:0-4876 GCA_964631905.1 uncultured Stakelama sp. | reverse complement strand
CATGAAATTGCCGTCACCCCAGACTTGTTCCGGGGCCCACCCATCCTCCCGCGAAGACGGTGATGGCGGCGCGGTGGACCCCGGAACGAGCCCGGGGTGACGAAGAGAAGTGGGCAGGTTTTGCCTCAATTGCAGTCATTTTGAGCACAATAGACCCAAGCTATTCGCAGTCATTCGTTTTTCATTGGTGGAATGGCTGCATAGGTTCATCGTTACATTTCGTAGGCCAATGCGTATAGGTTGGGGTTTTGGCATTTTGGGGAATTTGTCTTGGGCACGACGATGGAAGACATTCGGGATGAGCAAATCCAAGATAAAATTGATGAGCACAAGACACGGAAGCGGAGCCGTGACCTAAGGTTCACCACTCTTTTCACGGTCGGAGCAATAGTGTCTGCGGTTCCCGCTCTCTACACCACCTTAATAGAACGCAATCAACGTCCGAGTGCTGAGCTTGCAGCACTGCAGACAGCCGACGCGGCGGCGAGGCGTACAGCCGTTCTGCGGCGTCAGCTCAACGACACCGAAGCTGAACTTGCCGCTACTAAGGCGCGTTTGGCCATCGCTGAAAAGGGCGGCAATCTAGGTGTCAATGCCCAAACGGAAATCCGGCTTTTGAATCTAGAAAAGAAGCTGGGAGCCATTGAGCAGACTATTTTGGATAATCCGACCAAAGCTCTCCAACTACCCTTGCTTCGCCGTGACCTGGAAGCTGTAAAAGAAACCACCGTCCAAGCGAATGCGACCACAAAACAAGCGGTCGACCAGATATACGATCTCAACAAATGGCTTCTCGGCTCCATGGCTGTGGGCGTCATCCTTCTTGCCCTTAGTCATTTCTTTCGAAAGCCTGGGGAGTAGAGTCGCCGCGAGCTTACGGAATGGTAGCTTTACGAGTGCTAACGCCCAAGTCCGGACAGTCTCCCATCCACCAGTAGTGATTATTATCGAATAGGCTTCGCAGCCCACTATCGTCATCGACCCCGCTTCCACACGATCGCTCGGTGAAACGATCCTCAACCGCCCCGCCTTGCCAAACCCATCCCGTACACCCAATTTCTCTGCTTACCGCCCCGGAAAGCCCGCCCCATGTACGCCTTCACTGTCGATACCAGCGCCAAGGATGAACTGTACCGCGATCTCGCTTCGGCGCTCGATGCGCTGACCGCGGAGGAGCCCGATGCGGTGGCGAATATGGCCAATGCGGCGGCGCTGATGTGGCAGTATCTGCCCGATCTCAACTGGGCGGGATTTTACCGGCTGGTCGGTGGTGAACTGGTGCTCGGGCCGTTTCAGGGCAAGCCGGCCTGTATACGCATTGCGGTAGGGGCGGGGGTGTGCGGCACGGCGGCGGCAACGCTGGCGACGCAGCTGGTCGACGATGTCCACGCGTTCCCCGGGCACATCGCCTGCGATGCCGACAGCCGCTCCGAACTGGTCGTGCCGATCGTGCGCGACCGGGTGCTGCTGGGGGTGCTCGATCTCGACAGCCCGTTGCCGGCGCGGTTCGATGCGGCTGATGCGGCGGGCGTGGAGGCATTGGCGGCGATGCTCGCGGGCCGCATCTGACCCGTTCCGGGACTCGCCTGTCCGTGGCCGGAATTGGCCGAAAATGGTAAGCTGACCGTTAAGGTTTCGGGCATCGCCATTATCCGTTCGGGTGCCCTGCGGAGAGTTAACCATGCGAACCCCCATGATCGCGTCATTTGTCATGATCGCGGCACTGGCCGCAGCCCCCGCCGACGCCCAGCGACTCGCGCGCGGCCAGATGGTCGCCCCGCAGATCGCGGTGCCGCGGTCGGGCCCACAGGGCGGGCCGCCGGTGATGATGCAGCCCGGTGGCCAGATGCAGGTCCAGCGCCAGCCCCGGATGGGCGGGCCGCGTATTCAGGGTCAGCGCCTGCCCAATCAGCGCTTTTCGGGCCAGCGTTGGGGTGGGCGCGTTGGTGGTCGCTGGATCGGCGGTGTGCAGGCACCGGGGGGCTGGAACGCCTATCGTCGCCCCGGCCGCGGGTTCAATCTGCCGGGTTACTGGATTGCGCCGAGCTTCTTCATCGGCAATTTCGCCGCCTATGGCCTCGCGCCGCCGCCCTATGGCTATCATTGGTCGCGTTATTACGACGATGCCGTGCTGATCGATGATCGCGGCCAGGTGTATGACAGTGTTCAGGGCATCGGCTGGGATGATGGCGACGGCGACGGCTATGTCGCGGACCAGCCGGACTATGGCGCGCCCTATCCGGCGCCGGGGGTCGGCTATCAGGGCAGCTATCAGGGCACCTATGAAATCGATGGCCGCACGGGTTATCAACAGGGTCGGCAAAGCGGGCGCTATGCCCCGAAACCGCCGGTGCAGGGTGGCCCGGTCATCCAGCCGCTATACCCGCATGGCTATACGCAGACCTGGTCGGCCGGCAGCGGCTATTATTATCCGGGCGGCGTGACGACGACGATCACGATCCAGCAGGCCCCCGCCATAATGACCACGACGACGACCGAATATATCGAGGAAACGGTCTACCGCGCGCCGGCGCGCCGCGGCTACCGCAAACCCGCGCGCAAGACCAAAGCCAAGTGCGCGTGCCGGTAATCGGGTGACGCGATTTCAGTCGTGAAGGCACGCGTTGCGGTCGACGGCGCCTCTTCCAATGTTGGAAATCATATGAGATCGTTCAGTCTTACCCGTTCTTTGACAACCGAATAACGCGCCCTTGCGTGGGAAAAAACGGACTGTCCTCGCACCACGCGGGCGGCCCCGTTTTTTTCAAACAGGTCGTCACTTTCATCACTTTTCGTATAGGGATGCCCGTGATTTGCGGACCTGAGGTCGGATCACTGCCGCGTCGGCGCGGCTCCCAATGTCGCGATGCTCTCTGCACCCGATGCACTCACCGCCGTTACCGCGAACAGGTGATCGTCGATCGAGGTGTTGACCAGTGTGACGTTGGTGTCGGTCACGTCGCGCTTGCCGGTCCAGCGATCGGTATCGGTGCGCCGCCAGTAGACGCGGTATTTTGTTGCACCCGGCACGGGTTCCCATGAAACCTTGGTATCGAAGGAGATCGCCCCGCTGATCGCCACCGCCTTTGGCGCTCCGGGCGCGCTGGCGAAGCGGCGGATGGCGGCGATGTTGATCGCGGTCACCTTGGCGAGATAGGGGAAATCCATCTTGTCGACGGTGTCGCCATATTCGATGCCGTTTTCGGTGCGCAGATCCTGATGCTGCTGGGTCCAGTTTTCCGCGCCGACCGAAAAGCGTACAGCGGGATAGCCGAGCCGCAGGAACGGCTCATGATCGCCGCCACGCCCGAACCGGTCAGGCCGGCGGTCCATGAACACATCGAGCCCGCCGCGCATCCCGGCGGCGACATCATCGATTGCCTTGGCCAGCGCGCGGCTCGGGCCGTCATCTTCGCCGCCATTGCCGCGACGGGCGATCTGCTGTGGCAGCGTTTCCGATGCGCGGATGCCTTCCGAAAACACGCGGACCCGGTCTGCCACGCGGATGCCGTTCTGGCCCATTGTATTGCCGACGATGTCGTTGTTGAGCATCGCCGAGATTTCCCAGCCGCGATCGCGCGCGGTTTCCGCCAGCAACGTGCCGCCCCACAGCCCCTGCTCCTCGCCGGAGAAGATCGCGTAGACGATCGTCGCGTCGAACGTTTCCTTGGAGAGGATACGCGCCGCCTCCATCACCAGTGCCACGCCGGATCCGTCGTCATTCGCGCCGGGGGCATCCTTGGTGATGTCGAGCGTGTCGGTGCCCCGGCTGTCGATATGCGCGCCGACGATGACGACGCGGTTCTTGTCACGCCCCCATTGTACGCCGAGCACGTCGATCACTTCAACGCCATTTGGCGCGCGCGGACCGGTGAAGGTGCGGCCGATGCGCTGCACCTGCATGCACTTGCACGCCTCGCCCAGCTTATCGAGCTCATCCGCCACCCACGCCCGCGCCGCGCCAATGCCACGCACCGGATCGGTCGCCGACGACAACGTATTGCGCGTGCCGAACGAGACGAGCTTTTCGACGGTCGCCTTCAGGCGGACGGCGTCGGGCTTGTCGGCGGCAAAGGCGGGGGTGGCGAGGGCGAAGCACAGCAACGCGGCGACGGGCAGGTTTTTGGTCATTCGCGCATCGTGACGGTTCGGCCCGGCCCGATCAAGTGTCGTCGATGCCGTCCTTCAACTCAAACGGTCGATCGCTTCTGCGCTCAAGCCGCCGGGGATGATCATCAACGGGATCGGCAACGCGCCTGCATCCGACCCTGCAAAATGGCTGATCAGCGGCCCCGGCGCGCCGGTGGCAGCGGCCGCGAGCACGAGCGCGGCGATTTCCGGATTACCCGCGATCACGTCGCGAATCACTTTGTTGGCATCGCCCTGGCGGACGGTGATGATCGGCTTCAGCCCCGATTCCTCGATCAGCGTGCCCGCCGCCGCAGCGACCAGCGCCTGAGCGTGCTGGCGCGCTTCTTCCTCGATCGTTGCCTGCACGCCGCCCCAGGGCACGAACTCGGCGGCGGGCACCAGCGCCAGGATTTCCACGCCGCCACCGGTCTTCACGGCGCGGCGCGCGGCAAAGCGCAGCGCGGTTTCGGCCTCCCGGCTTTCATCGATGACCACCAGGTAGATCCGCACAGCCACCCTCCCGCCTTTGTCTTTCGACAATAGGTGGGCCGGATGGCGCGCGTGCGCAAGCTGGTCTTGCGCCAGATGCTCTTGACCGGGCGGCTCGGATGGCGAAGGAAACGCCCACCCCCAGGACTCGTGCAAGGACCCACCTTTCATGCCGATCGAGATCAAGATGCCCGCGCTTTCCCCGACGATGGAGGAGGGCACGCTCGCCAAATGGCTCATCAAGGCAGGCGATACC
>CAZWAL010000203.1:0-4915 GCA_964631905.1 uncultured Stakelama sp. | reverse complement strand
GTTACAATGGCTATGAGCGGCGGCAACGACGACGGCGAGCCGATGATGGAAATGAACATGACGCCGTTGATCGACGTCTTGCTCGTGCTTCTCATCATGTTCATCATCACGATCCCGATCCAGACCCACGCGGTGAAGGTCGATCTGCCTCAGAATGATCCGAATGCAGTGCAGACGCCGGTCGAGCCGGACAAGAACAAGATCTCGATCGATCCGGCGGGTGTCGTTTCGTGGAATGGGGCGCCGGTGGACGACATCACGCTTCGCCAGTATCTCGATCAGACCACCCAGTTGTCGCCTGAGCCCGAGTTGCACTTCCAGCCCGATGCCGCAGCGCGATATGAAACGGTTGACCGCGTCCTTGCGGTGATCAAGCGTTCTGGCGTCACGAAGCTCGGCTTCATCGGCAACGAGCAGTATCGTAACGATTTCTGATACGTTCGACCATCGTTGCGCGAGAATAGGGCGGTCCTTCGGGGCCGCCTTTTTTCTTGACCAGCGGACTACCATCCTCGCGCATCGGGTGCCATGTCTGCCAGCCATAACGCGGCATCGGGTTCCAATTTCGCGTCATAAATAATGGAAAAATAATAGCAAAACCGCGCGGTGATTTTCCGTCTTGCCAATGTTTCACTAAAGTGACACGTTAATGTCACAAAAGTGAAACCTCCTATGGTGGGTGGTGATTGAAGGAGAAGGAATATGCGCATTTTCATTCGCGCGCTGATTGTCACAGGCTTGCTGGCTGCCCCTGCGCTCGCGCACGCGGCTGGCGACGATAACAATGGTTACACCCAGATCATGCAGGGCAAGCTTGCCGCCGCTGAAGCGCGGCTGGTGGCTGAACGCCGCATGTTTCCCGGTGATGCCGACCTGACGCTGAACCTTGCGGCAATTTATGCGCGGACCGGCCGCATCCAGCAGGCGCGCGCGCTGTACGCCGATGTCCTCAGCCAACCCGATCAGAGCATGATACTGTCCGGTCAACGCACAGCATCCTCGCACGCCATCGCCACATTGGGGCTGAAACGCATTTCGGTAACCACGCTCAGCGCACGCTGAACGGGCCATTCGCTTTGCCATTAGGCAGCGGACCAAGGGATCGGGCGGGACGCCGTCCGAACCAGGTCGCCAACAACCTCTAATTACAGCTTCGGCAACGTCACCCCGCGCTGCCCCATATATTTGCCGGATCGGTCGGCATAGCTGACCTCGCACGGCTCATTTCCCTGCAAAAACAGAAACTGGCATGCGCCTTCATTGGCGTAAATGCGCGCGGGCAGGGGCGTCGTGTTCGAAAATTCCAGCGTTACATGTCCCTCCCAGCCCGGCTCCAGTGGGGTAACGTTCACGATAATCCCGCAGCGCGCATAGGTCGATTTGCCCAGGCAGATGACGAGGATATCGCGGGGTACGCGGAAATATTCCACCGTCCGCGCCAACGCGAAACTGTTCGGCGGGATGACGCAGACATCGGTCTTGCGGTCGACAAAACTGTCCTGATCAAAATTCTTCGGATCGACCACGGCCGAATTGACGTTGGTGAAAATCTTGAATTCGTCGGCCACGCGCGCGTCATAGCCATAGGATGACAGGCCGTAGGAAATGCAGCCGTCGCGCCGCTGGTTCTCGACGAAAGGCTCGATCATGCCGTTCGACAGCGCCTGTTCTCGGATCCAGCGATCGGACATCACAGACATTCGGGCATTCTCCTGCGCGATGGGGTGCGCACAAGCTTTCGCGGCTAAGCGCGGCGGGGGCAAGGGGGCTGTGCTATCCTGCCTGCTACGCGATAATCGCCGCTTCGACATCGACCAGCCGATCCTTGCCGAAATAGAGCGCGTCGCCGACCATGAAGCTCGGGATACCGAATGCACCATGATCATAAGCGGCCTGGGTATTGGCGAGCAGCGCGGCCTTGATATCGGGTTCCTGCGCGCGCGCCATCAACCCGTCTACTGGCAAGCGGGCTTCGGTGAGCGTTGCTGCAATCACGGCGGGATCGTCGAGCTTGCGCGGTTCCTCCCACATGAAATGGAACATCGCCTCGGCATAGGCCGGCAGGATGTCGTCCGCCACCGCTGCCACCGCGAGCCGCATCAACTGCAGCGTGTTGACCGGGAAATGAGGGTTCATCCGGAATGCCGTCAACGCGTGCCGGGTGATGAACCGCTGCATTTCCAAGCGATCATAGTTCAGTTTGTGGGGGATGTTGGCAAAGGCCAGCATCGGTGCCTGATTGCCCGTCAGCTTGAACAGGCCGCCCAACAGCACCGGCACATAGCGAAACCGGACGCCGGTGCGCTGTTCGATCCCGGGCAGCACGCGGTGCGCCAGATAGGCATTGGGGCTGCCGAAATCGAAATAGAAGATCGGATCGGTCGTCATGTCGTTACCAGGACTCGCCGTAAGGACGCAGATCGAGCTCATGCGTCCACGCATCGCGTGTCTGGTGATGAAGCTGCCAATAGGCCTCGGCAATCGAGGCCGGGTTCATCAGCGTATTGGCGGGCAGCGCATCGACAGCCGATGCGCCACGCGCGGCCGCCATCCGTTCGCGCACCCAGGCGGTGTCCACGCCTGAATCGATCACGAGATGCGCGACATGAATGTTTTGCGGCCCCAGCTCGCGCGCCATTGATTGCGCGGTGGCGCGCAGGCCAGCCTTGGCCGCTGCAAAGGCCGCATAGCCCTTGCCGCCCCGCATCGAGGCGGTGGCGCCGGTGAAGAAAATTGATCCCCGGCCATGCACCAGCATTCGCCGCGCCGCCTCTCGCCCAGTCAAGAACCCCGCAAAACAGGCCATTTCCCAGACCTTGCGAAACACCCGCTCGGTCGTATCGAGCAGCGGGAAGTTCACATTGGCACCGACGTTGAAGATACAGGCTGCGAGTGGCGCGCTCGCATCGGCGGCGTCGAGAAAGCCCGTAATGCTCTCCTCTGACCGCGCATCAAGCGTGTGGCCGGTAAAGCTCCCCCCGGCCGCTGCGATTTCGGCAGCCAAGGCGTCGAGCTTGTCACCCTGACGCCGTCCACCGTGAACGATATAGCCGCCCGCCGCAAAGCGCCGCGCAATCGCCGCACCGATAAAATCGCCCGCGCCGACAATTACCACGCTGGCGTGCCCGCCTTCGATCATGCTCGCCATTGCCGACTCCATCTTAATTTAAGATGGAGTAAGTCTTGTATCGGAACCAAGTCAATGGCAGATTTAAGCGATGCGGTGGGATCAACTGGCTTCACAGGATTGTTCGTTGGCGCGCGCGTTGGCGGTGGTGGGCGATCGCTGGACCTTGCTGATCCTGCGCGATGCGTTCTTGCAGGTGCGGCGGTTCGATGATTTTCAGGCGAGGCTAGGCATCGCACGGCGCGTCCTCGCGGAGCGGCTGGCGGGGCTGGTGGCTGACGGCATTTTTGAAAAATCAGCTTATCAGCTGCGTCCGACCCGTCATGAGTATCGGCTGACGGAAAAGGGGCTGGCGCTGTACCCGGTCATTCTGTCGCTCGTGCATTGGGGCGATGCATTTTATGCTGGCGCGGATGGCCCGCCGATGCTCCATCGGCACAAGGCCTGCGGGCATGAATTTCGTGCGGTCCTTGCCTGTTCCGAATGTGGTGAGCCGGTGGGCGCACGTGACGTTTCGGTCCATGGGCGGGCAATGTCAGCGTAATTGGGCGGCGCAGCCTGAACGTCGGGTCAGCCGATCCCGAGATCAGCGGGGCCGAATGCATCCGGCAACAAGTCCGACAGCAGATAACGCGTCACCGCATCGCCCTCTGCCGCGCCACACCAGACGGGGATGTCGCGTTTGCTCATTTGCGCGGCTTCGTTGATCACCTGGCGACAGCGGCCACACGGGCTGACGGGAGACGGCCCGCGCGGGACGCCCGCATCGTCCATCGCCCCGCCGATCACGCCGATCGCGATCACGTCACGCAGCCGGCCTGCCGCGCTCGTGCTCGCGAGTGCGACGGTTTCGGCGCAGAGGGACAGGCCGTAACTGGCATTCTCGAAATTGGCGCCGGTAACGATCGTGCCGTCGGTCAGTAGCACCGCCGCTCCCACGCCGAACCGCGAATAGGGCGCGTGGGCATTTAGCGCAGCAGCCCGTGCCGCGGCGATCAGGCTAAGGCCGATGTCGTGGTCGGCAATGTCAGATGTTGTCATGGGGCTACCACATTCCAATCTACTCTGGTGGGCGCGCCATCAATGCGGCGCATGTCGCTGGCTTGCCACATCCGCCAAGGCCGCGCGGCATAATCGGGCGGAAAGAAATTCTGCGTGCTCCAGATCGGGCGTTCGATCGCGGCGGTGACGCGGTAGGCGGCATCGAACCGGCGGGACACCTTCAGCAGCACGGGCTTGCGCATATGGGTTTCGATCGTGGCGATCAGGCGCTCGATCTCACCGACCACCACGTCGCGTTCGGGCCGGGCGGCGCAACCTGGTTCGAAATCGATCACGATCGCTGGTGGCAGCGAATCCTCGGTAGCGGGCACCGTCGTGTTGAAGTTATTGGCCTGATCGGCCGCCAGCCGACACAGCGAATAGACATGGATCGCCCCGCGCCGAAGCCCCGCCGCATAAACATCGCTCCAATTGGCGGCGAACATGGCGTCGCGTGTGTCAGCCCCCACCGTGGCGGTAAGGTACGCAAAGCTCGCCCCACCGCCACGGATGACCGGCCATTCGACGACGCCATTGGCGGCGCTGACGCTCGGCCCCTGAAAAGGGTAGGATTTGGGAGAGGGATACCAGCTGATCGAAAACGACCAGGCGACCAGCACCACCAGCCCTACCACGATGATCGCCGCGCCGATTTGCCGCGCGCGCCGCTGGTAGAGCCGCATGGCCAACCGTCAGCCCTTGATGTGCAGAACGCAGATCAGCGTGAACAGCCGCCGGGCGGTATCG
>CAZWAL010000202.1:0-4921 GCA_964631905.1 uncultured Stakelama sp. | reverse complement strand
ATACGCCGGGCGATAGCGCTTGATCAGTTGTGCTTCGAGCAGCAGCGCTTCCGCCTCGTTATTGGTCGTGACGATTGTCATGCTGCGCGTCTGCGCGACCATCCGCTGCAAGCGGCGCGACAGGCGGTCGACCTGGGTATAATTGGTCACCCGGCTTTTCAGTGCACGCGCCTTGCCGACATAGAGCGTATCGCCGCGGGCATCATTCATCCGATACACGCCGGGGCGAGCCGGTAGCGTTGCCAATACGTTACGGATGGCCGCCACGCCCGCCTCGAGATCGGGCGCATCGGCCCCGCGCACGGCAAACGCGGCCTTGTCTTCGTTGAAGCGATCGGGTTGGTGAGGGGTATTCATGCGCTTCAGTTAAGACGGCATGGCGAGCGCAACAACGGCTATGTTGGCCGACAGGAGGGATCAGCCGGATGGATTTGCAGGGAAAGACGGCGTTGGTGACCGGCGGAACCGACGGTATCGGTCTGGCGCTGGCAAGGGCGCTCCGCACGCGCGGCGCGCGCGTGATCATTTGTGGACGTGATCCGGCTCGCCTCGCTGCCGCCCATGCCGAAGGGCTTGAGGCAATCGCCGCCGATCTTTCAACCGAAGCCGGGCGCGACACGATGGTCGATACCATCCGGCAATGGCCGATCGATATTCTGATCAACAATGCCGGCATGGGAACGACGTTCGAAATCGCGGGCGATATCGATCTGGATGATGTCGATCGCTGTATCGCACTGAACCTGACCGCGCCGATTCACCTGATTGCACGATTGATAGACGGCCTGCGCGCGCGACCCCGGGCGATGATCGTCAACGTCACGTCGGGGCTTGCCATCGCCCCGAGCAAAGGCGCGCCGGTATATTGCGCGACCAAGGCAGCGCTGCGCAGCTTCACTCAGGCGCTACGCGCACAGCTGGCGGACAGCAATGTTCATGTGATGGAGGTGCTGCCACCCGTGGTCGAAACCCGCATGACGGCCGCGCAGACGCACAAGAAAATGCCGGTCGAAGAATGCGCACGCCAAATCGTGGTGGCGATGGAAGCGGACCGGGCAGAGGCCAATGTCGGCATGACAAAGCTGCTGAGCGTGGTCCACAACCTGTCCCCCCCAATTGCGCGGCGGGTGATGCTTCGCTTTTAGCGGCAGCGCTTCCGATGATTACGGATCAATTTCGCTTCCCCATCCCCGGCACCAGCATACCCACGCGCGACTGATAAGCGCGGTAATCATCGCCGAACAAATCGACCATATCCCGTTCCTCGATCGGAATGGCAATCAGCATATAAATCGACATGCCAATTGCCAGGACGAGATGCCCCGCCGTCATAACCGGGGTCGCCCAAAAGGCGATGATGAACCCGAGATACAAAGGATGGCGAACGAATTTGTAGAGCAACGGCTGGTAGAATTGTGGTGCGGCGGCAGCACGCTGGCGCAAATGCAGCCACACCTGTTGCAGACCGAAAAGCTCAAAGTGATTGATCAGAAAGGTCGACAATAGCACCAACCCCCAACCCAACCCAAAAATCGCCCACAAAATGCCTGCGGTAACGCCGGTCGTGGACCAAAGGACCGTCGGGATGGGCCGCCAGCCAACAAACAAAATGATCAGTATGACGCTTGAGACGAGCACATAAGCACTGCGTTCCAGTGCCTCAGGGACAATACGCGTCCATTGGGCTTTGAAGCCTTTCCTCGCCATAATGCTGTGCTGAAGACCGAACAGCGCGATCAGACCAGCGTTACCGATCAGCGCCTGGGCCAACGGTGCTGCCGGGCCACGATCAACGGTTACCGGCAACAACGGCAAGCTTCCCGTAAAGCCGATCAAATAAAGAAACGTAACAAAAAACACGACATAAGCCGTCGCGCCGAGAACCACATATACCCCACGCATCGTTATCAACTCCCCTACCCCGGGGCTGATGCTAGCATCGTTTGGCAGAAAGCCAAATTAGGTGCGAGCCCGTAACAATTGCTGTTCGGGAATGGTGCAGCGCTAAAGTGCAACCGAGATGACAGAAAACCGCCAGCCGATTAATCGGCTGGCGGTATCCAGCGTTACTTGATCGCGGCAAGGCCGTCGGTGATCTTCTTGATCATTTCGTCGGTAACGGCACCGCCCGAATAAGGCTGCACCTGGGTCAGGCTCATCGCCTTGAACTGATCATAGGCCGGATGTGCCGACAGACCGGGAATCACGCCTTCCAGAACCGCCTTGGCAGCAGGATCAGCAACAAGTGCCTCGATCGGGCTGTCGATGGTCAGCTTGGCGGCACCGGGCATCGTCGTCGCAGGGGGCGTCGGCGCGGCAGGTGCGGTCTGGGCAAGAGCGGGAGCGGCAGTGAGCGTCAGCAGGGCTGCAAGAGCAAAAAGCTTCATGGGGCGTCTCTCTAGAAAGGCAGGGCACGAATCGCCCAACGCCTAAAAGCGCAAAATTGCGGCGATAGCTAGGCCAAGTGGCCTGCAATCAACGCCATCAGTTGACGCGGGCGAGCCCTGCGATGGTGCGATCGACCAGCGGCTTGTCGGCGCCGGCATCGTGGCGATCCATAATGATCTGGGTGGCGGCCCGGGTCGCAGCGTCAGCAGCCCGTGCGCGAACCTCCGCGATTGCACCACGTTCAGCCGCGGCGATCTTGTCTTCGGCCATCCGTGCACGGCGGGCGGTCAGCTCCGCCGCATCGGCTTCAGCCTTGGCGAGCATCGTCTTTGCTTCGGCTTCCGCGTGCGCGATGATGGCGGCGGCATCGCCGGTGCTGGCGGCGCTGCGCTTCTTTGCGTCGGCGAGCAGCGCTTCGGCTTCAGAGCGCAGGCGGTTGGCTTCATCCAGTTGCGCGCGGATCGTACCGATCCGGCCATCCAGCGCCTTGGCGATCATCGCCGGCACCTTCTGCCAGATCATCAGCCCGATCACGACCATCATCGACAGCGCGACGAAGCCGGGCGCCGAAATGCCGAACGCCGTCGGTGCTTCATGATGTTCAGGTGCTACTGCACCATTGGCGAGGGTTGTTGCGTGGGTTTCAGCCATGCGCCAGGGCAACCTTTACTTGCTGTTCGACCAGCGCCCGATCGGTCGCCACGCCTGAAAGCTTGGCAACGATCGCCTCAACAGCCTCGACCGTTGACGCCTCAATCTCACCAAGCGCCGCCTGCTTGCGGCCCTCAATCGATTCGGTCGCTGCCGTAAGGCGGACGAGCATATCGGCATCAGCCTGCTTCGCGACCGCTTCGGCGCGAGCCGTTGCCGCTGCCTTGGCTTCCGCAACAGCCTTCATCGCCTTGCCACGCGCGCCATCAAGGCTGGCGTTATAGGCGATGTCACTGGCTTCCGCAGCCGATCGCGCGGCTTCGGCGGCAGCGAGATCGCCAGCTACCTTGCCGTTGCGATCGTCGATGGTCTTTTCAATCTTCGGCACCATGCCCCGGCCAATTCCGAAATAAATGAGCGCAAACACGATCGCGAGCCAGAACAGCTGCGAGGCGTAAATCTCAGCAATTTGGGAAAGCTGGGGCATGGCGGCCGATGCCTTACTTGACGACGAACAGGATCAGGATCGCGACGACGAACGCGATCAGGCCCAGCAGTTCCGATGCGGCGAAACCGATGAACAGACGGCCCTGCTGGCCATCGGCGGCTTCCGGATTGCGCAGCGCGCCTTCAAGGAACGAACCGAACACGTTGCCCACGCCGAGCGCGGCCAGGCCGATACCAATCGCCGCAAGGCCGGCACCGATGTACATTGCACCAAGATCAGTCATGTAAAAACTCCCTAAGAATAAGCGTAACTTGATGGAAAAACAAAAACCGATCCTAGTGCAGGTGCACCGCATCGTTGAGGTAAAGCGAGGTAAGCAGCGCGAACACATAGGCCTGGATCGCGCAGACGAGCAGTTCGAGCGCGCTGACGCCAATGATCATCACGAAACTGAGCGCCGAGACGACGATACCAAGCGGACCGCCTGCATTCAGGCCCTGCACGACGAAGCTGCCGAACACTTCGAGCAGGATATGACCCGCCGTCATCGCGACGAACAGTCGCAGGCCCAGCGAGAACGGGCGCACCATGAACGACACGAACTCGACCGGAATGATAACCGGCATCAACCACCCCGGCGCGCCGTGCGGCACGAACAGCGAGAAGAAATGCAGGCCATGCTTCCAGAAACCGACCGCCAGCACGATGCCAAACGACAGGAACGCCAGCACGGCAGTGACCGTGATATGGCTGGTAACAGCAAACGCATGCACGCCCGGCACGATCGCCAATGGCAACACGCCGATCAGGTTCGAGAGCAGGATGAACATGAACAGCGAGAAGATGTACGGCGCGAACTTCTTGCCTTCGGGCCCGATGTTTACGCGCATCATATCGTCGATGAAGCTGATCAGCGATTCAACCGCGACCTGCCAGCGGCCCGGAATCAACTGGCGCTTCATCCCGCCGCGCATGAACACGTAAAGCACGCCAAGCGTGACGAACATGAACAATGCCGAATTGGTGAAGGAAAGATCGAAGCCGCCAAGCTTCATATGGCCGAACAATGGTTCGACCAGGAACTGTTCCATCGGGTCTATCTTGCCAGCCACGCCCGCTTACCCTTGTTCAACATTTGAAGCCGCCCGCATCATTCGGGGCGCTCCTTTGAAATTCTGAAGATGTTACGAAACGCAACAACCACACTCAACGACAACAGGATCAGCAGCCCCCAGGGCGACGTACCAAACCAGCTGTCAAAACCCCAACCGATCACCGCACCACCGATCGGCGCGCCGATCAATTCCGCGAGTACTCGGCTGCCCTGCTTGTACCCCTTGCCGGTCGGTGCCGCGATGACCGCTGCCCCGTCCTGCGCCAGCTTCGCACGCGCAATTCGGGCCGCTAGATTATCGGGTCCGTTCTGGCGATCGT
>CAZWAL010000201.1:0-4934 GCA_964631905.1 uncultured Stakelama sp. | reverse complement strand
GCGGGCGTCAGCTTCGGTGCGTGGATCGGCATGCAGCTGTTGATGCGCCGGCCCGAAATCCGCGGCTTCATCTCGATCGCGCCGCCTGCCAACATGTACGACTTCACCTTCCTCGCCCCCTGCCCGTCTTCGGGTATCATCATCCAGGGCGAGGGCGATGAGGTGGTGACCCCACTTGCCGTCCAGAAGCTGGTCGACAAGCTCCGCACGCAAAAGCACATCACGATCCACCACGACGTCCTCCCCCGCGCCAACCATTTCTTCGAGCACGAGATGCCCGAGCTGATGGAGAGCGTGGATAACTATCTCGATATGCGGCTGGACCCGAATTCCCCGATCAAGTGAGGTCACGCGCCGAGCGAATTTAGCGAAGCTAAGTCGCGCTCAAAGCCGCGCTACCGGCCAGCGGGGCTAGGGCCTCGACCGGCAGCACGGGGTTTGCCTATGGCGGGTTTGCAGAATTGGCAGCCTTCAGTTGACGCACTCAACAAGTAACGTTTGCAACCGCGTCCACCATTCGGCCACGCCCACATTTGGTTTCCCCAGAACGTCAATTGCGCTAGCAGCAACGCTGGACCGTTCAGACGCGATTCTCATCTGGCAAAAGGCACCTAAACATGAAGTTGTCATGTACTGTGCGCGCGGCATTGGCGCTACCTCTGCCCATCGCCGCCTGTGGAGGTAGCCAACCCGTGTCAACGGGCACCACGACCATCGTTTCATCCTCGCCGACACCGAGTGTCACGCCCAGCCCGACGCCAAGTGCGACCCCGCGTTCGATCGTTGGTGTCAATGTTACCCCCGTTGCTACCTTCACCACAGCGTGGGCCATGGATTTCCTGACCAATGACAGGATTTTGGTGTCGGAACGGGGGGACATAACGATTCAGCAAGCCGGGCGGCTCTGGATCATGACGGGTGGCGGTGACCGTGTTGAAGTGACCGGAATGCCTGAGAATACCGGCATTTACTACGTTCTGCGGGGTCCTGATTATGACTCCACCGGCTTAGTCTATATCAGTTATTTCGAGCCAGGTGGGCCGGGCGAACCACGTCGCGGCCGCAATGCTGCGGATACACGGTACAAGCCCGAGGGACTAACGGTGCTGCGCGCCAGGTTGGACCCCACCCTTATTTCGCCAACGCTGCGCAACGTCGAAGTTATTTGGCGGCAAGATCAGATCGTGCCGATCCCGACTGGATTTCAGATCGGCGCTTATATGGCATTCTCACCCGATGGCAGATATCTGTTCATCGGCGGTGGTGCACGTGACGAGTTTGAGGGCATCCAATCGCTGGGCAACGCCCTTGGCAAAACTGTACGTATTTTCCCCAACGGCGGCATCCCGCCCGACAACCCCTTTGTGTCGACACCGGGTGCGCGTGGCGACATCTGGACGCTGGGACATCGCAATGTCTACGGCATCGCTTTTGCGCCGGACGGTCGACAGTGGCAAACCGAACATGGGCCGCAAGGCGGCGATGAGGTTAATCTGATCGTCCCGGGGGCTAACTACGGCTGGCCACTGGTATCAAACGGCAACGCGAATAATGAACCAAGCGGCGATATTCCCGATCACCGGCCGGGCGACGGGTTTGCCGCGCCAGCCTTTACTTGGGTTACGGCAATAGCGCCGGCGGGGATGTTTTTTTATCGTGGAACGCAGTTTGCTGCCTGGCAGGGAGATGCCATCATCGGGGCACTGAGGGGGCGTTCACTTCTTCGGCTCCGCTTCTCCGGCGAAAACGTTACGGTGGCGCAAGAGATTCCAATGAACGTTCGCATCCGGCACGTATCGCAGGCACCGGACGGATCGATCTGGGCGATTGAGGATTTTCCAACCGGACCGAACGGTGGTGGACCAGGCCGAATTCTAAAGCTTGACCCCATTTTTGGTAACTGAGCCTGTGGCATCAGCAAAGATCTGCTTGCTCGATCGATAGGTCCTCACATCGTCCAAATCAAAACGTTCCCCAATAGCACCACCGCCATCACCAGCAGCAGCCCCCCCTTCCGCCGGTCAACGCCCTTCGCAATCATCCACCCGCCGCCGATCAGGCATGCGAAAAACGCGATCATCGCAATGGCTGGTGCGGCATTGGCAATGCCGTTGAGGTTTTCGTTCATCGTGCCAGCATCGCTGCATAGGCCGCAGGATCGACATTCCCGCCCGACAGGATGACGAGCATACCCGGCACCGCCTCCACTTTGCCTGCCAGCAATGCCGCCAGCGCCGCGGCACCGCCCGGCTCCACCACGATTCGCAGATGCCGCGCCGCCCAGCGCTGCGCCGCTTCGATCTCGAATTCACTCACCGCCAGCCCGCGCACACCGCGCCGCGAGAGCACATCGAACGTCAAGCGGGAGACTTCCTTCGTCTGCAGCGAATCACACGCGGTCGGCGGTGGATTGGGGCCGACCTGTTCGATCCATCCGGCTTCGAGCGAGCGGCGCATGTCGTCCCAGCCTTCGGGTTCGATCACCGTGATCGTCGCCTCTGGCAGCGCCAGCGCGGTGCCGGCAGCCAGCCCGCCACCACCGCAAGGCACGAGGACCTGCGTTGGTGTGGCCAATCCCTGAACGCTCATTTGTGCCGCGGCTTCGATCGCGGCACTGCCCTGCCCCTCGATGATCCAGGGATCATCGAAGCTCGGCACCAACACGGCGTTTCGCGCGCCCGCCAGACTGGCGGCGATCTTCTCGCGGCTTTCGGTAGCGCGGTCATAGGTGACGATTTCGGCACCCATCGCCAGCGTCGCTTCCCGCTTCACTACGGGCGCGTCGCTTGGCATCACGATTAGCGCAGGCATGCCCAGCCGCTTCGCTGCCCAGGCCACCCCCTGCGCGTGGTTGCCCGAGGAGAAGGCGACCACACCGCGCGGGCGTGATTCGGCATCAATCGCGGTCAGCCGGTGCCATGCGCCACGTAATTTAAACGAGCCGATCGGTTGCAGGCATTCAGCCTTGAAAACGACCGTTACTCCATTGATTTCATGCGTGAATAATGGGCTTGGCGGCAGCACGGCGACCAGCTTTGCGGCGGCATCGCGCACCCCTGCCCGGGTCGGTTGTCGCAAAATTGTCATCAAAAACTCTCCGGCAATCAAATAACTGTTTACATGGCGGTCAAGCGACCCTATTCGGCCCTTCCGCTGCCCCATGGGACTTCCAACCGCAAGGCAGCTTTTTTCGTTTTGTCTCACGACATTTGGAGGTCCCTTGAGTTGCACAAGCATCATAGCGCGCGGGAGCTAGTTGGCTCCCAGACCGGTTCCGCCGTCGGAATCGCTCTATCGTCGCGGCCGGTTCAGCCGGTCACGCTTATTCGTCCGCACGCTGCTGCGCGGGCAGCCCGGTTCTTCGTTGAGAAGTTTCCGGGCCGGTCGATGTATGCGGTGAAGGCTAATCCCTCGCCCGATCTGCTCCGGGTGCTGTGGGACAATGGCATCACGCATTATGACGTCGCCTCGATCGCCGAGGTGCGGCTGGTCGCGTCGACGCTGCCTGGCGCGACTTTGTGCTTCATGCATCCCGTGAAGGCGCCGGAAGCGATTGCCGAGGCATATTTTGCGCATGGCGTCCGGGTATTCTCGCTCGACAGCATGGAAGAGCTGACGAAGATCATGGCGGCGACGGAAGATGCGACTGACCTGACGCTCTGCGTCCGGCTGCGCGTGTCGTCGGAGCATTCGAAGCTGAGCCTTGCCTCGAAGTTCGGCGCAGCGCCGGATGAGACCAAAGAATTGCTGTTCGCCACGCGCCAAGCAGCTGATGCGCTCGGCATCTGCTTCCATGTCGGTTCGCAGGCAATGACGCCTGAGGCCTATGCACAGGCGATGGAACGCGTGCGTGCGGCGATCGTCGATGCGGGCGTCACGGTTGACGTCGTCGATGTCGGCGGCGGCTTTCCGTCGTCCTATCCGGGCATGGAGCCCCCCCCGCTCGAGCGCTATTTCGCGACCATCCACCGCGCATTCGAAAGCCTGCCGATCTCCTATTCGGCCGAACTCTGGGCCGAGCCGGGTCGTGCGCTATGTGCCGAGTACAGCTCGATCATCGTGCGTGTTGAACGACGTCGCGGCGACGAACTGTATATCAACGACGGTGCCTATGGCGCGTTGTTCGATGCAGCACATATCGGCTGGCGCTTCCCCGTCACGCTGCTGCGCGAACCCGATTCGAATGCCCGTGACATGGCATTCAGCTTTTACGGGCCGACCTGCGACGACATGGATCACATGGCCGGGCCGTTCATGCTGCCCGCCGATATCCAGGCCGGTGACTATATCGAAATCGGCATGCTCGGCGCGTATGGCTCAGCGATGCGGACCGCGTTCAATGGATTTGGCTCTGACGAGACGGTAATCGTTGCGAACGAGCCAATGGTCTCGCTCTATGCCGATGATGAACGCGTCGCCGTTCCGTCAAACGTCGTCACACTGTAACACAAGAACACCAATCCTATCGTCACCCCGGCGCAAGCCGGGGTCTTTGTGGCGCGCGCGGTGCGCCAGCCCCGAAAAGATCCCAGCTTTCGTTGGGGTGACGCTATTCTGCGAGGAAGACCGAATGACCGACACGCTCACCCCCAGCCGCACCAACGATCAGCGGAAAGCCGAGCTGCTCTCCACCCAGGTCGAGCATATCGACATCACCAGCTTTGACGCGCGGCCGATTGTCGATGCGATGGGCAAGATGAGCTTCACAAGTCGCGATCTTTCGCGCGCGACAGCTATCTACAACCAGATGCTGGCCGATCCCGATTGCACGATTTGCCTGGTGATCGCGGGTTCCACCTCGGCGGGCGGCTGCATGGATCTGTATGCGGAGCTGATCCGCAACAACATGGTCGATTGCGTTGTGGCGACGGGCGCGACCATCGTCGACATGGATTTCTTCGAAGGGCTCGGCCACAAGCATTATCAGGCATTGG
>CAZWAL010000200.1:0-4944 GCA_964631905.1 uncultured Stakelama sp. | reverse complement strand
ACCGTGCATGCGACATAATCATGCACGCGCAGCCATTGCAGCCCCTGCGCGCGAGAAAACAGGATCAGGCCGATCGAGGTGCCGATCACCCCGCCATGAAAGGACATGCCGCCATCCCAAAGGCGCAATATCTGCAGGGGGTTCAGCAACATCGCAGGCTGATAGAACAGCACATAACCAATCCGCCCGCCCAGAATCACGCCTAGCGTGGCGTAGAAGATCAGATCATCGGCATGGCGGCGCGCCATCGGCGATCCGGGCTGGGCGACCAGCTTCAGCAGATACCACCACCCGGCGATGATGCCCGCGATATAGGCGATGGAATACCATTTCAGGCTGAACCAGCCGATCCGGAAGATCGTGTCGTTCAGTCCCAGATCGGTAAACCGGATATGGTCGGCGGCGGTCGTGGCGACGATAGACAGGATCAAGGCTTTTCCCCAGGCTGCGAAGCTTCCATAAGGAGGTCTGGCGATAAGACCAAGAGGGAGAGATCGATGCCAACTGTGCTGGACGGCCGTATTGACAGCGGTATCGCAGCGCTGACGGCCCTGGGTGGTCAAATGCCCGTCGTGCCGGTCGAGCTGCGGGGGCACAGCTATCCGACGATCGCCGTCGCGCCGCCTGCGCTGACCTATTATTTCGCGCATTTCTGCAACGAACATGCCGACAAGACTTTTCTGGTCTCAGGCGATGAACGGCTCACTTTTGCCGAGGTCTATGCGCTGGCGCAGCAGACGGCGCGCGCGCTGGTCGATGGCTGCGGGGTGAAGCAGGGCGACCGTGTCGGCATCGCGATGCGCAATTCGCCGTCCTGGATCGCGCTTTACATGGGTATCCTGATGGCCGGCGGCATTGCGACCTTGCTCAACGGCTGGTGGCAGACGGCGGAGCTCGCCAGCGCGATTGCCGATGTCGATTGCAACCTGGTGTTTGCGGATGCGCCGCGCGCGCAGCGGCTGGATGAGGCGACCGGGCTGGGCGCGACCGTGATGGCGATCGATGATCGCCTGTCGCTCGCAGAAGCGCTTGCGCCGCTTTTCGCCAAGGGAGGCAGCGAGGCAACCGTGCTGCCGATGCTGCGCGGTGATGACGATGCGACGATCCTGTTCACCAGCGGCTCGACCGGCCAGTCCAAAGGGGCCTTGTCCGATCACCGGGCGGTCACGCAGGCGGTGTTCAACTATCTTGTCAGCGCGCTGATGATGCTCGGCATCTCGACCCAGGATGGCAACCCAGTGACGGTGCAGCACGCGACCTTGCTCAATGTTCCGTTGTTCCATGTGACGGCCGAAGTGCCGGTGTTCCTGCAAAGCTTCGCGATGGGGCGTAAGCTCGTGCTGATGCCGAAATGGGATGCCGAAGAGGCGATGCGGCTGATCGAGCGCGAGAAAGTGACCTATTTCGTCGGCGTACCGTTGATGAGCTTCGAAATCCTCACCCATCCCAATCGCCCCAATTACGATCTGTCGACCGTCACCGATTTTGCCGCAGGGGGTGCACCCCGCCCCGTCGAGCATGTCCGCCGGTTGAACGAGGAAATGGGCGGCGCGGCCCCACTGCTGGGCTATGGCCTGACGGAAACCAACGGCGTCGGTTGCGGCAATTTCCGCTCCAATTACCTCGCCAAGCCCAACTCGACCGGGCGTGCTTCCGCGCCGCTGGTGGATCTCGCGATTCTCGACGGTGCGGGCAAACCCGTGATCCAGGGTTATATCGGCGAAGTTGCGATCCGATCGATCTGCAATTTCAAGGAATATTGGAACCGGCCCGATGCGACGCGCGACGCCTTTACGGCGGATCGGTATTTCCTGACCGGCGATATCGGTTACCTCGACGAGGACGGCTATCTCTTCATCGTCGATCGCAAGAAGGACATCATCATCCGCGGCGGCGAGAATATCTCGTGCCAGGAGGTTGAGGCCGCGCTTTACGAACATCCCCATGTCGCCGAAGCCGCCGTGTTCGGCTTGCCCGATGAGCGGTTCGGCGAAGTGCCGGGGGCGGTGGTGCATATCCGACCGGGCGAAATCGTCGATCCGGAGACGCTGTGCGAATTCCTCGCCGCGCGAATCGCAGCGTTCAAGGTGCCCAAACGAATCTGGATTACCGACGATCCGCTGCCGCGCCTGGGAACCGAAAAGATCGACAAGGTGTCGCTGCGCACCAAATTCCGGGCGGTGCACGCCAGCGAAACAGCTGCTGCCTGATCTGGCGCCCGTCGCTGTGCCGCGATAGAGCGGGGCGATGGCCAAGGGTGGGATCAGCGACCGGAGCAAGCCGGGGCTCAACCGGCGTACGTTGCTGATCGGCGGCGGCGCGGGTGCCGGGCTGCTTGTTGCCTGGGCGATCTGGCCGCGCAAATATCTGCCCAACCTCACCGCTGCCGCGGGCGAGACGATTTTCGGTGCCTGGCTGAAAATCGGGGAGGACGGTCATGTGACGGTGGCGGTGCCGCAGGCCGAGCATGGGCAGGGGGTCTACACCACGATGCCGCAGATCGTCGCTGACGAGCTTGGCGCGGACTGGCGGCGCGTTGGGGTGGAGCCCGCCCCGCTGAACCCGCTTTATGCTAATGCGCTCGGCACCGGCGAGCTGTTCGAGGGCGTGTTTGCCGGCATCCCCGACGCGCTGAAACGCACCCATGTGGTGCGCACCGCGCTGGTGCTGACGGCAGGATCAAGCTCGATCCGCAATTTCGAAGGCGATCTGCGTCAGGCTGGAGCCGCTGCGCGCACATTGCTGTGCAAGGTCGCGGCGCGGCGCTGGGGCGTCAAATGGCAGGAATGCACGACCGAACTGGGTTTCGTGACCCATGGCCAGAAAAAACTGGCGTTTGGCGCGATCGCCGCCGAGGCAGCGGACGAAACGCTCCCCGAAACGCTGCCGCTGCGACAGGGTGACACCGGGCGACTGACCGGACGATCGCTGCCGCGCATCGATGTGCCGCCGAAAGTCGATGGCAGCGCTGCCTTTGCAGGCGACATCCGCCTGCCCGATATGATCTTCGCCGCAATTCGACAGGGGCCAGTGGGCGACAGCCGCCTGGTTAAGATCAATCGCGCGGCGGCAACCAAAATCCGCGGCGTGATCGACGTCATCGAGGAGCCTCGCTGGGTGGCGGTGATCGCCAATAACTGGTGGGCAGCGAACCACGCACTCGATGCTCTGGTGCCGCGTTTTGCCACCAATGGCGGGCTGGTAAACAGCGACAGCATCGATGCAACATTGGCAAAAGCACTGAACGGCCCGGGCCAGCGCATGGCGTCGCAAGGTGATCTGGCAGCCGTGTTCAAGGGCGCGCAAGTCGTCACCGCCGATTATCAGGTTGGGCTCGGCACCCATGCCGCGCTGGAAACGATGACGGCGACGGCACGGCTCGACAAGGGGGTGCTGGAGCTCTGGCTGCCGACGCAGGCGCCGGGACTGGCGCGCGCAGCGGCGGCGGCGGCGATCGGCGTGTCGCCCGATGCCGTGATCGTCCACCCGATGTTGATAGGCGGGTCGTTCGGCGCCAATCTGGAACATGAAGTCGCGGCCCAGGCGGCATTGCTCGCGCAGCGGCTCAAGCGCCCCGTGCAGCTCGTCTGGTCGCGGTACGAGGATCTGCTCCACGATCGCTATCGGCCGCCAGCGTCCGCTCGGATGACCGCGCGGCTGGGGCCGAACGGCACGATTCTTGGCTGGCTCGCGAAGATCGCCGCACCAAATACGGGTCGTGAACTCGCTGAACGACTGACGGTGGGTGATAATGCCGTGCGGACGGCGCTGGCGCTTGAGGGGATGGGTGATCCTTATGCGGTGGCGGGTGCTTTACCCATTTACCGATTCCCGGCGTTCGCGGTTGATCATCATCCCGCCGATATCGGGGTGCCGACGGGGCATTGGCGTTCGGGCGCACACAGTTATACCGCGTTTTTCACCGAATGTTTCCTCGATGAGCTCGCCCATGTCGCGGGGACCGAGCCACTGTCGTTTCGCGTGTCGATCACCGCCGAACCTCGCCTTGTGCGCTGCCTCTCGACAGCGGCGGCGCTTGGCGGCTGGGAGGGCGGTGTGCCCGGCAGCGCGCAGGGCATCGCCTGCCATAGCTTTCGCGGCAGTCACATCGCGGTACTGGCCGAAGCGCATTTCGAGGATGGCCAGCGGCCCGTTGTCGATCGATTAGTCGTGGCGGTGGATTGCGGTCGGCAGATTAATCCCGATATCGTCAGGCAACAGATTGAAGGCGGATTAATTTTCGGGATGGCAGGGGCGTTGGGGGGATCGACCGGCTTTACCGAAAATGTGGCCGATGCGCGCAGCTTTGCTGATCTGCGCTTGCCCCGGCTCGCCGATATTCCTGACATCACGATCGAGATGATCCGCAGCGAGGCGGAGCCCGGCGGGGTCAGTGAACTCGCCGTGCCGCCGGTCGCGCCAGCGATTGCCAATGCACTTCAGGCAAGCGCGGGGTTTCGTTTGCGGCGCTTGCCGTTTACCGCATCTGCAGCATGATTCCCCCCACCAATCACCTGCCCGCCGATCATCCCCCCGTCGTCCAGCGTAAGCTGGGGGTGCTGTTGACGAATCTCGGCACGCCCGACGGGCCCGATACCAAATCGGTCAAACGCTATCTGGCCGAATTTCTGTCGGACCGGCGCGTGGTGGAGATACCCCAGATTCTGTGGCAGCCGATCCTGCGCGGGATCATCCTCAACACCCGCCCGCAGAAATCGGCAGAGGCTTATGCGCAGGTCTGGGGGCCGGACGGATCGCCGCTCGCCAGCATCACCAAGGCGCAGAGTGCTGCGCTGCAAGGCGCCTTCGGCCCGCATGTGACGGTCGACTGGGCGATGCGGTACGGCAAGCCCTCCATCCCGGCGCGTTTGCAGGCGATGAAGGATGCCGGGTGTGACCGCATTCTGGTCGCCCCGCTCTACCCGCAAAATTGCGGCGCGACGA
>CAZWAL010000199.1:0-4951 GCA_964631905.1 uncultured Stakelama sp. | reverse complement strand
GGCTCGCCAAATATCCCGACGTTCCCGTAACGATCGAGGGGCATTGCGACGAACGCGGCACGCGCGAATATAACCTCGCGCTCGGTGATCGCCGCGCCAATGCGACCAAGAATTATCTCGCCGCCAAGGGGATCAGCCCGACCCGGATCACGACGATCAGCTATGGCAAGGAACGCCCGATCGCGCTCGGCTCGGACGAAGGCAGCTGGGCACAGAATCGCCGCGCGGTGACGATTGTTCTGAAGTAACCGCAAACTTCTACCTGAATGCTGAAGGGGCGGCAGTGCACGGGCATCGTCGCCCCTTTTCGCGTGCGCAACGATTTCGCTTGCCGACTGCTCCAATGCGATATAAATATGATATCATATTAACGGGAGGTAGAAATGGTTGAGTCGATTGGCGGCACCGAGGCAATGGCACGGAGCAGGGATTATCCGGCTGTCGCGTCAAATGGGTACATGATGCTTCTGGTGCTGCTGCTGGCGGTCGGGGTTATGGTCGCTGGCGGCTTGGCGCTTCCCAGCCTGAAATTGCTGGGGTTGGGCATCGTAATCGCCGGGGGCATCGTGGTCCTGTTCGTGGCTGCCGGTTTTTACATGCTGCAGCCAAACCAGGCCGCGGCGATCACACTGTTCGGCGCGTACAAGGGGAGCGACCGCGTCAACGGCCTGCGCTGGATCTGGCCGTGGATGCTCAAGAGCAAGATTTCGCTGCGCGCGAACAACCTGATTTCCGAAAAGATCAAGGTCAACGATCTGCGCGGCAACCCGATCGAGATGGCGGCGCAGGTGGTGTGGCGCGTTACCGACACCGCGCAGGCGCTGTTCGATGTCGATGATTACAAGGCGTTCGTGCTCGCCCAGATCGAGGCGGCGGTGCGCACGATCGGTTCGCGCTATCCGTACGACGATTTCGCGCATCAGGAAATCACGCTGCGCGGCAACCATGATCAGGTCGGGGCGGAACTGCGCGGCGAGCTGATGGAGCGACTGTCGGTGGCGGGGATCACGGTCGACGAATGCGGCTTTACCCACCTTGCCTATGCGCAGGAAATCGCCGGCGCGATGCTCCGCCGTCAACAGGCTGAGGCGGTGGTCGCCGCGCGCAAGACGCTAGTCGAGGGTGCGGTCGGCATGGTCGAAATGGCGCTCGACATGCTGTCGGCCAAGAATGTCGTCGAGCTGGATGACGAGCGCCGCGCGGCGATGGTCTCCAACCTGATGGTCGTGTTGTGCGGTGAGCGGGAAACCCAGCCCATCGTCAATGCCGGCTCGATCTACTGATCCGCTGAACGGCGATGGCGCTGCCCAAGAAAGCCTTTCCGCTTCGTCTCGATCCGGCGCTCTATGCCGCGATCGAACGGAGCGCGGCGGGCGACTTGCGTAGCGTCAACGCTCAGGTGGAATATCTGCTGCGTGAAGCGCTCACGCGGCGCGGGGTGAAGGTGGCGGTATCGGCCGCCCCCAAAAGAGGCCGCCCGCCCAAAGCTGGCGATGATACAACGGAGTGACGATGATGATCGATGATCTGCGCAAAGCCCTGGCTGTTCGCCGCGGCTATTGGTTCGCCCCCCGCCTGTTCGGCTATGGCGCCACGCCAGTGACATGGCAGGGCTGGGCGCTGACGCTGGGTTTCGTGGCGGTAATCGTGGCACTCAACACGGTGCTGGCCGATGATTTGACCCGCGTGATTGTCAGCGCCGGGCTTGCGGTGCCGATGGTGGCGATCGCCTATCTGAAAACCGACGGCGGCTGGCGCTGGCGCTGGGGCGTGCGGGACTAAGCCAACTTAATCCCGCGGTTTCGGCGTGAATGCCCGCGCGGGGTCAAACGCCTCGTCGAGCAACCGCGCAAGCCGGAGCGACGCGCGCTCGATTTGCAAGCGTTGTGGTTCCACCGCCCTGGCGAGCGACTCGTTGGTCAGCGTCACCCGCCCGGTAGGTTTCGGGCCGCAGGGGTCGCCGCCTTGGGCGAGCCCATAGGCGGTGTCGCGGCTAACGGTCCAGGCTTCGCGGCTCCAATCGGCCACGGTCCCGGCCGCGATGGCCGCGCGTTCGGTGTCGTCGTAGCGGCGCTCGAGCGAAGGTGGCGTGGTCAACGCGCGCTCGGCAATCGCGCCGTCCCAAACACCGTGCAGGTTGAGCCGCTCTGGCGCGTACAGGCCATAAGCGACCCGCACGTCATTGCCGCCGCGGTCGCTGCGGTCGCCCGAGTGCAGTGGCATGTGCAGATCACCGACGAAGTGGATCAGGAACACGGTCGCGGCGATTTTCTCGCGCAGCGGGATCGATCGGTCCTGGATCAGCTTCACCTGACGGTCGATCTGGGCGGAGACGCAATTGCCGTTGGCGCAGGCGCTGGTCAGGTCGAACGGCTTGCAGATATCGACATTCTGGTAATGCCAGGGGCCAGTGTAGCTGAACCGGTCGCCCATCGCGCGGATGCAATCGGGCCAGACGCTCGCATCCTCGGGCGTTTTGGCAGGGCAGGTCGGCGTCTCCAGCACTGCGGAGCGCGCCAGCATCGCACTGACGGCGGCGCGCGTCGCGGGTTTGGCGTTGGCCAGCGCGATGCGCGCAATTGCCCCGTGGGCAAAGCGGCCATAGGCCTGGGCGGGGCCGTGGATCAGCAGCGAGAGCGCCGCGACGAAAAGGATGAGCGGACGGATCATGCTTCGCCCCTACCCAGCGAATGTGACGGCTGGAAGTTAATTCTCGTCGCCAAAGATTGCGATGGTCCGCATGCCCTTTGCATCGGTGGAAGCCCGGTACATGCCAGGCGTCGAAAAGCGCCACACCGCGTCACCCGAAGGCGTCGCAACGATCACCCCGCCAGTGCCGCCAAGCGCAACCACGCCGGCGATGACGGCCTCGGCAGCGGTCGCCGCATCCTCGCCCAGCAGCCGCATCCGCGCAGCAATCTCATGCCCCGCCGATTCGCGGATGAAAAACTCGCCTGCCCCGGTGGCGGAGACCGCACAGGCGCGATCATCGGCATAGGTGCCCGCACCGATCAGCGGGGTATCGCCCACCCGGCCCCAGCGCTTGCCGGTAACCCCGCCGGTCGAGGTGGCGGCGGCGACATGGCCGTTCACGTCGCAAGCAACTGCGCCGACGGTGCCGTACTTCATCTCGGCATCGAACCAGCCCGCCGGTTTGGCGCGCAGTTCGGCCAGTTGCGCGCGCCGTTCGGGGAGGACCAGCCAGTTGTCATCGGCGGGCTCGATCCCGTGTTCGCGGGCGAATTCCTCGGCACCGGACCCGCTCAGCATCACATGCGGGGTAGCGGACATCACGGCGCGCGCGAGGGTGACGGGGTTGCGCACGGTGGACACGCCTGCGACCGATCCGGCGCGCCGATCGCGGCCGTCCATAATCGCTGCATCGAGTGAGATCTGGCCGTCAAACCCCAGCACCGCCCCGCGTCCAGCGTTGAAATGCGGATCATCCTCCAGCACCTTTACCGCCGCCTCGACGGCGTCGATCGCCGCGCCACCGTTCGCCAGAATCGCCGCCCCCGCATCAAGCGCCGCTCCCAGCCCCGCCCGGGCGCCGGCGGATTGTTCGGGCGTCAGCGTATCGGACCGCAAAATGCCCGCGCCGCCGTGAATCATCAGCGTCCAGCGATCCGCATCGGCGCTCATGGCGTTGTTCCTTCAACCGGCGCCGGTCGGCGCTTGCGCAGGCCGATCAACGGCCGCAGCCAGCCAATCTCACGCCCGATCCGGTAAAATGCCCAGCACCCCACTACGGTCGCCGCCAGAATGATCACGAATTCGGTCGCTGCCCCCAGGCCGTAACCAAGCAAGGCGCCCGCCACGATCACGATGATCGTCTGATGGATCATGTAGAACGGGAACACCGCTTCGTTCAGCATCGGGCGCAGCCGGTGGTCATGGTTCCACCAGCGATCGGCAATCGCGATCAGCGCGACGATCGCCCCCCAGCATTGCACCGCCCGCGCGCAGCCGAACAGATACCACACGTTGCGCGGGGTGACGGTGTTACCCGGATAGCCGATCTCGACACTGACGATATAGGCATAGCTCGCCACCGCCATCAGCCCGCCGACCCACCACCAGGTGCGGATCGCGCGCCACAGGCGTTCGCTGTCGCGGAGCAGAAAACCGAACAGCAGCATTGGGAAATAGACGCGGTGGACTTGCCAGTCGTCGAAGAATGCATGCGTTTCGCGCGTGCCGGGAAAGGCAAAGGTCCAGTTCGCGATCAGCAGCGCCATGGGCACGATCAGGATCAGCGGCCCAGCGAGCACACGCCCTGCGATTTCGGCAATCCAGCCGCGCGCGACTTTGGGCATTAGCGCGATCCCCAGCGTGAGCAACATCGTGTAGAACCACAGATAGCCGACGAACCACAGATGCTGCCACGTCGGCAGCACGATGCCGTTCAGGGTGCCGAAGCGGAAATAATCGAACGCCCAGAAATGCAGGAAGCCTCTCGCAAAGCCATGCTGCGTGGTCAGCTCGATCCAGGGTTGCGGCGGCACGATCACGACCACGGCGAACAGCAACGGGACGATCAGCCGCTTGGTGCGCCCCCAGGCAAAGCCTATGGTGCGCGGATCGCCGGCAAAGATTGCCCGGCTGGCATAGCCCGATACGACGAACAGCAGCGGCAATCGCCACGCATTCACTGCCTGCAGCGGCACCGCGACCCATTCCATCGGATGGGCGGTTTTGGCGTGAAAACCCCAGTGCACGAACACCAGACCGATATGATAGAAGATCAGCAGGCCGAACGCGCCGATCCGCAGCCAATCCATCCCGTAATGTCGGCCCACCCTGATCTCCTGCCGGTTGTGCCGTTTTGCCGACGCCGGTTCGTGTTCGGCCTCGCTATCGTATCGACGCGCGGGGATGGCAACGCTATATCGTCAGCGAACCGTTTGAGGAACTTTGCCATGTCGCTTCGCCCCTGGCGCGATATTACCCG
>CAZWAL010000198.1:0-4982 GCA_964631905.1 uncultured Stakelama sp. | reverse complement strand
TGCGCGCCTCCAGCTCCTCGACCGAAAACGGGTCGAGCTCCAGTCGGGCAAGCGCGTCCAGTGGATCGCTCGCCCGACGCGGCAAATTCTCGTCGGGCTCCATGTTCGACAACGTTGACCCGCGCGACCGTCGTGTCAATAAGGCCAACGGGGCTTTTTCCAGCGACAATCCCAGAGGGCGGCGGTTTCTATGAGCGCGATTCCCGAAACCATGCCGGATATCATGACCGCGATCGATCCGGTCGCGCCCGGCGGGCCGGAAGTGCTGGTGCCGGTGATCCGTCCCATCCCCGTTCCCGGCGCCGGTGAAGTGCTGATCCGCGTGGCCGCGGCCGGGGTGAACCGGCCCGATGTGCTTCAGCGCAAGGGGCTTTACCCGATGCCCCCCGGTGCGCCGTCAATCCTGGGGCTGGAGCTGGCCGGTACCGTGGTCGCGCTGGGCGAGGGGGTGGAGCCCGAAATGCTCGGCCAAGCCGTGTGCGCACTGGTCGGCGGCGGGGCCTATGCCGATTTCGCGGTCGCGCCGGTCGGCACCTGCCTGCCCGTGCCCCCTTCGATCAGCATGGTCGAGGCAGCGGCGATCCCTGAAACGCTGTTCACCGTGTGGACCAATGTGTTTGAGCGCGGCTATGCGAGCGAAGGCGATACCGTGCTCGTCCACGGCGGCACCAGCGGCATCGGCACGATGGCGATCGCGCTGGGCACGATCTTCGGATTGCGCGTGATCGTGACGGCGGGGTCGGACGAGAAATGCGCGGCGGCGCTGGCGCTCGGCGCGGCGCACGCGATCAACTACAACACGCAGGATTTTGTTGCCCAGGTGAAGGCGTTTACCGGCGGTGCCGGCTGCGCGGTGGTGCTCGACATGGTCGGCGGGGACTATGTGCCGCGCAACCTGCAATGCCTCGCCGATGACGGCCGCCATGTCTCGATCGCGGTGCAGGGTGGGATGATGGCGACGATCCCGATCTTCGAGGTGATGCGCCGCCGCCTGACGCTGACCGGCTCCACACTCCGCCCCCGCGACCTGGATTTCAAATCGATGGTGGCCGACGAACTCGCCCGCAACGTGTGGCCGCATGTCGAAGCCGGGAGGCTGAAACCCGTCATCGACAAGACCTTCCCGCTGGCCGAAGCGGCCGCGGCGCACGCCCGGATGGAAGCGGGCGATCATGTCGGGAAGATCGTGCTGACGATGGGGTGAGGGGCGGTTAACGAAAACCATGACCAGAATTGTACCTGAAATGTGAGGTCTGATATTGCGGCATCGTGGACTCTGAGCCGAACATCAGAAACAAGATGAGCCCGGATAAATTCACAGCGGCGTTTTTTTCGATGCTTAGAATCGATTGGTACTTCATCCTTACGCCTTTCGGATGTTTAGCCCTAGCAGCGGCGGGATTGGCCGATAGTCAATCACGACATTCCAAGCAGCAGAATTATCCCGTATATAGTAACGGCGAAAACAACCGGAGTGCGACGTCACTACTTACCCAAACGCCCCTCCCCGAAAGCGCTAAGTATACAATCCCATGCGAACACCTAAATGGGAACGCCGAAAGCAATCTTTGCGCCCAATGGCGCGCAGCCCTTGCGTCGGAAAAAGCGGCATATGAAGCCCGGCGTGCGACCAATTGGTCGATCGTAGCCACCATCTTGGGGTTCGCCAGTTTTTGTGGGATTATATGGTCCCTTATGCAAACCGAGGGCGCGCTTGGAGAGGCGCGCCGTGGAAACCGGATTGCAATGAAAGCAAACGCGCGAGCGACTCGCCATGCTATTGCGGCGAGCGACGAGACCGCGAAAGCTTTGGAATTGTCCGAGGCCCAAGTTGCTCTTTCACGAGCCGCCTCTCACGCTGATTTGCGCGCTTATCTTGGCATCAACGCTCTGAAGATTACCGCCATCACGGCCACTCAACTGTTTGGACGGGTTATCATAATAAATGACGGAAGGACCCCTGCCAAAATTAAGACGGTATCTGTTAGAGCCTTTACTGCCCATTTTCCGATCATCGAAATTAATTCTGATGAGTTTCCGATGAAAAAATACTACCAATTCAGAGCATTGTTAAATGGCAGTAAGACTGAGGAAGTGATATTTTCAATAATGAAGCCTGAAGACGGTGATTTAACCTTGTTTCATAAAGACCAGCTCAATTTCTCAGTCTATGTATACGGTAGAGTTGATTACATTGATGCCTTTCAGGCTGATCAGTGGTGTACCTTTGCTTATCGAGTTTCGGGGGAATTGAATGGGGTGGACACTGAGTTTTGCCCGCTCGTGAGCGGAAATGACGCTTCCTAATTCCGGCGCCACATTAACGCGTAAATGAGTGGCACCCTTCGCCAAGTGTGATGATTGCCATTTGCTGCCCGTAAAGCTCGATCCATAACAATAGATAATCCCGACAAGCTTCAGTTCCATTTCTGAACGGCATTACCGTTTGAAACGCACTTTTGATCCCGGGCCAGGCTACCTGACATTAGCGCAGCTTATCGACCCCCTCGATATTCTGAATGGAGGCGGCGGGAACCCCGGTCTAGGGGAGCGCCCATACAGGAGTGCGCCATGACCGACTTGATCCTCCACGAATATGCCCCGTCCGGGAACTGCTACAAAATCCGGCTCACTGCGGCGCATCTGGGGATCGCGCTGGAACGGCGTGGCTATGATATTCTGGCAGGCGAAACGCGGACGCCGTCGTTTCTGGCGACCGTCAATGCCAATGGCCGCATTCCCGTGCTCCAGATCGGCGACCGGTTTCTGCCGGAGAGCAACGCGGCGTGTTTCTACCTTGCTGACGGTTCGCCGCTGATTCCGGCGGATCGCTTTGCGCGGGCGGATATGCTGCGCTGGATGTTCTTCGAACAATATAATCACGAACCCAATATCGCGACGCTGCGCTTCTGGTTGGCCTTTGTCGGGGAGGATGCCCTCACCGATTTGCAAAAGGCACAGATCCCGGGGAAGCGTGCGGCTGGCGAGGCGGCGCTGGCGCTGATGGACGCGCAGTTGGCCCGAACGCCGTTCCTCGTGGGCGACACGCTGAGGCTCGCCGATATCGCGCTCTATGCCTACACTCATGTCGCCGGCGAAGGTGGGTTCGATTTGGATTTTTATCCCGGCGTAACAGCGTGGATGACGCGGATCGCGGCGATGCCGAGTCATATCGGCATTCTCGATTAAAAAAGGCGCAATTCCGTGTCCCCGAACGATTCGAACTGTAACACAAACGGGGCATAGCCGCCGAACCAGCCAATGGTTGCAAGGGTTAGAGCATGGACGTTGCCCAGCTTGTGATGGATACCGGCATCACCGATCTCGCCGATTTCGCGCATTCCACCCCCTTCATTCCCGAAAAGTCGGTCGACGGGCGGCGGCAGTTCCGGACGATCTGGATTTCGGACATCCATCTCGGCACGCGCGGCTGTAATGCCGAAATGCTGATCGACTTTCTCGATCATGTCGACAGCGAAACACTCTATCTGGTCGGCGACATTATCGATGGCTGGCGGCTGAAAAAGAAATTCTACTGGCCCGCCGCGCATAACGACATTGTCTGGCGGCTGCTCAAGCGCGCCAAGCGCGGTGCCAAGGTGATCTATATTCCCGGCAATCATGACGAGGTTTTCCGCCAGTTTTCGGGCCTCGACTTTGGCGGGATTTCGATCCGACGCAAAGCGATCCACCAGACCGCCGATGGCCGCCGATTGCTGGTGCTCCATGGTGACGAGTTCGACGCGATCACTTTGGCACATAAGTGGCTCGCGCATGTCGGTGATTTCGCCTATAACGGGCTGATGGCGCTTAACCGTGGGGTCAACGCGTTTCGCAGACGCTTCAATATGCCGTATTGGTCGCTGTCAAAGCACGCCAAGGCGAAGGTGAAGAACGCCGTCGAGTTCATTTCCAATTACGAAGAGATCGTGGCCCATGCGGCTGGTGCACGCGGCGTGGATGGGGTGGTGTGCGGGCACATCCACACCGCCGAACACCGCATGATCCAGGGCATCGAATATTGGAATGACGGCGATTGGGTGGAGGGGTGCACCGCGCTCGTCGAGCATTTCGACGGCCGGATGGAGGTGCTCCACTGGGCAGACGAGATTGCGATACGCGAGCTCGGCAAAGTATCGGCGCTGGCGGCCTGACGCGCGTGCGGATCGCTATCGCCACTGATGCGTGGAGCCCTCAGGTGAATGGAGTGGTGCGCACGCTTCAGTCGGTGCGTGCCGAGCTTGAGCGGCAGGGGCATGAGGTGCTGGTGATCAGCCCCGAGCGTTTCTATTCGATGCCGTGCCCGACCTATCCCGAAATCCGGCTCGCCTTTGCGCGCACCGCGTCGGTCGGCAAGATGCTCGCTGATTTCAACC
The DNA here is from genome assembly GCA_964631905.1 of uncultured Stakelama sp. Taxonomy (GTDB): domain Bacteria; phylum Pseudomonadota; class Alphaproteobacteria; order Sphingomonadales; family Sphingomonadaceae; genus Sphingomonas. The sequence continues at coordinate 606 of CAZWAL010000198.1, read as the reverse complement.
CGCACGCGATCCATCTGGCGACCGAAGGGCCGATCTGCCTTGCTGCACGGCGCTGGTGCCTGACGCGCGATTTTCCCTTTACCACCGCCTATCACACCCAGTTTCCGGACTATGTGTCGGCGCGGATCGGGATCGATCCGGGCTGGATCTGGCGGTACATCGCCTGGTTCCACTGGCCCGCCCAGGCGGTGCTCGCCTCCACCCCGTCGATCGCCAGCACGCTGCGCGAACACGGGCTGACACGGATCAAGCATTGGGGGCGCGGGGTCGATCTGTCGACGTTCGGCCCGCATGTGACGCCCGATCCGGCGATCCGCGCGCTACAGGGGCCGATCCAGCTCTATGTCGGCCGGGTCGCCATTGAAAAGAATATCGAGGCGTTTCTGGATTCCAGCGTGCCCGGCACCAAGGTGATCGTGGGCGACGGACCAGCGCGTGCGGCGCTGGAATCGAAATACCCGGACGCGCATTTCCTGGGGCCGAAATTCGGCGGCGATCTGGCGGCGGCTTATGCTGCGGCGGATGTGTTCGTGTTCCCCAGCAAGACCGATACGTTCGGGCTGGTGATGATCGAGGCGCTGGCATCGGGCGTGCCTGTCGCCGCCT
>CAZWAL010000197.1:0-5014 GCA_964631905.1 uncultured Stakelama sp. | reverse complement strand
CCGATTGCTGACCACACCGCACCATGCGGGGGCCCCTCCGGCTGTCGTCTCAAAAACAAAGCAGGGGCGAAGAGACGCGCTCTTCACCCCGGCGATGGACCCCGCATACCGATTTTGGCGTGATTGGCAAGGCACTGTGTGCGCCGCGCCAAGAGAGCGTCGGTCCGGTCAGACCCCGTAGGCGCCACGCGGTATCGTCAGTGGGGGCGGCATCAGGAACGATGATTGGTAATTGTCCTCCGGTTTTTCGCCCGTATCGACGGCGGGTGGGGTCGGCAACTTGATCGCCCGGCATTTGCCCGGATAATCCCAGAATTCGACGCAATCGATGGCGTCGCGATCAATCTGCGCATGGGCCCAGCCCTTGCCGCCACTCATCAGTTCGAACTCGACATCGATTTCGTACCGGCCGCGCCTCTGCTTGGTCCGCCGCACGATGGTCAAGGTTTCGGGGCGCAGCTTTTCATAGGTCCAGCCGATCGAATCGAGTTCAATCGAAGCAAGCACGCGATCGTCGATCGGATCGGTGCTCAACGCGACCGAACGGAGATACTCGATCCGCCGTGCCGTCTGCAGGGCTTGCAAGCGACGGCGCTCCCGCTCGGCGTAATCGGTGGTCTTGGTGCCGACGACCTCAAAGGTCAGCGAAACTTGGCTGGCGGCACCGCCAACGCTTTTCACCGTCCCGGCAAAGCCTTCGCGGCTGCATTGCCCCGACCAGACCGATCCGTCGGTGAGATCAAACAGGCGGCATTGCGATCCGTGGCGGCGGCCGATCAAACCACTGTCGCGCAGCCCGCCAGAACCGCGAAAACTGCCGCGCACCACATCGCCGTCAAATTCCAGATCGACCTGCAGGCTGCCACCGATTCGCACCGGGCATCGCTGGTCGGGACGGGGGCAGTCACTGGTGGGTTTACGTGCTTCGCCGGTGCGCGAGGTGATGACTTCGCCGCTGTGGTTACCGAAGTAGCTGATCTTGCCACGAAAATCGGTCGGCAGCGCGTTCGCCGAATCGGCCGTTTTGTAATCCACGGCCTGCGCTGCTGCCGATTGCGGCAGCAGAATCAGGGAAACGAGCGATAGCGCTGCACAAAAGTACATCCGGAACATGGCTATTTCCCCATGGTTGCAGTTAACCATATCAGCTTCGAAACCAGTTGGCGAGAACATGGCGGCATGACGGCTCGTGGGTTCAAACCAGCCTGATTAAGCAAGCTTCCACCCTTTTTGGCTAGTGCAGCGATGTGGAATCGCAGCAGCCAACATCATCGATTCATCCGGTCGCGGGCGGGCTGACATTGCTGCTGGCGATGGCGCTGGCGATCTCCATTGGCTGGACCGGCTTCATGGCGTCGGACGATTCGCTCTACTTCGTCGGGGCCGATCTCTGGCTGCGCGAGCCACCTTTTGCGGGCGATAACCACTGGACGACGCGCTTTCCGCTGTTGTGGAGCTTTGCCGCGATGCTCGCGGTGTTCGGGCGAAACTTCGTCGCCTTCGCGGCCACGGCGCTACTCTGGTACGCGGCGCTGATCGCGCTGGTAGGGCTGTTCGCGAGGCGCGTCGGTGGCGCCGGTACCGGCTGGATCGCCGCTCTGATTGCCGCCACGCTGCCCGTGATCGTCGTCAACGCGACCACGGTGGGCGTCGATTTGCTCGAAACCGCACTGTTGCTGGGCGGTGCGTGGCTGCTGGGAGAAGCGGGGACAGCGGGAAGCCGTACTGCGCTGACACGCGGTCTGGTGGCCGGCATGTGCTTCGGCACCGCGATCGTTTGCCGCGAAACATCGTTGCTCGCGCTGGTCGCGTTGGGACCATTGTTCCTGATCGGGCGTCCGGTGGGTCGCGGTGTGCTGATCGCCGCTGGCATCGGTCTGGGACTGGTGCTGGGCGGCGAGGCGTTGTTTCAATGGGCGCTCACCGGCGATCCGCTGCGCCGCTACACCATCGCCTTCAATCACGATTCGCACATCGACCGGGCTGCTAATCATGAGGGCAATTTTCTTGTCCATCCGGCAATCGATCCGCTGTTGGTGTTGATGATCAACGATGATTTTGGGCTGCTGTTCTGGATTGCCGGAACCGGCGCGATCATGCTGTTCAGGCGCGGCTGGCGGGTCGCCCACCCCGGGCCGATCATCGTGCTCGCCGCGATGGCGCTCGCCAGCTTCGCGCTCGTGGCGGTGTTGACCGAGAAACTGGTGTTGAACCCGCGCTACTTCATGCTGCCCGCGATTTTCGCCATCGTTGTTGCGGCGCTGTGGTTGAGCACAGTGGCGGGCAGGTGGCTTTGGCCGATCCTGGCGGGGATGCTGTCGATCAATCTGCTGATGCTGAGTGTCGGCAATGCCCATCCGCGCTGGGAAATGGAGGCGCTGATCGAAGCGAGCCGAACCCATCCGGGCGAAGTAATCAGCGGCGATCCGGTCATGGTTCGCCGGGCAAAACTGCCGATGGCATTTTCTGGTCGCGCCAATATCAAATACGCCCCGGCCGCGGCGGGGAGGCTGGTCGTCGCACCGGTAGACAGGGCGCCAGTGGGTGCGATTATAGCGCGTTATCCCTCTCCGCCGACCCGGCTTGGCGCTGGTGTCGAAGTGCTTGGTTTGCGTCATCTGGTGCCCGATTCGCTGCACCGCCGCATGTTCGCGCCCAATGAAACAATGGTGCTGGTGCGCACCCCGGGCTGATGCGCGCGCGCTTGCCAGCCCGTTCGCACGCTCCTAACGGGGCCGCTCCATGCGGCAATCAGGAGCCAGGATCATCCGCGCTTTTCTTTTCCCCGGACAGGGCAGCCAGGCCGTCGGCATGGGCCGCGCGCTCGCCGATGCCAGCCCCGTCGCCCGCGAAGTCTTTCAGGAAGTCGACGAGGCAATCGGCCAGAACCTGTTCAAACTGATGACCGAAGGGCCCGATGACGAGCTGACCCTGACCGAAAATGCCCAGCCGGCGATCATGGCCAACGCGATCGCGACACTTCGCGTCCTTGAGCGCGAAGGTGGCATCCGCATCTCGGAAAAGGCGCAGTTCGTCGCCGGGCATTCGCTTGGGGAATACACCGCGCTTTGTGCGGCAGAAGGGATCGCGCTGTCGCTGGCGGCGCGGCTTCTGAAAATTCGCGGACGCGCGATGCAGAATGCGGTGCCGGTCGGCATCGGAGGCATGGCAGCGTTGCTCGGCGCGACCCTCGAACAGGCGCAAGCGATTGCCGATGCAGCAGCCGAGGGCGAGGTTTGCACCGTCGCCAATGACAATGCGGCGGGGCAGGTGGTCATCTCCGGTCATATCGGCGCAATCGAACGCGCCGTCGCGATGGCGAAGGATATGGGGGCGAAACGCGGGATGATGCTGTCGGTATCGGCACCGTTTCACTGTTCGCTGATGCAACCCGCAGCCGAGCTGATGCTCCATGCGCTGAAAGCCGCGCGGATCGATACGCCGTTGGTCGCTCTGTACGCAAATGTACTCGCCGCACCGATCACGGTGCCCGATGAAATCCGCGCGCGGCTGGTCGATCAGGTGACCGGCGTAGTCCGCTGGCGCGAAACGATGCTGGCGATGCAGGCCGCGGGCGTTGAAGATTATATCGAGTTCGGTGCCAAGGTGCTGGGCCCGATGGCCAAGCGCACGGTTGAAGACGCCAATACGATGAGCATCGTGACCATGGCTGACATCGAAGCGCTGGCGAAGGCGATTTAAGCAGGGCGAAGGAGAAGTTGATGTTCGACCTTACTGGCATGACTGCCCTTGTTACTGGCGCATCGGGCGGGATTGGGTCTGCGATTGCGCAGGCATTGGCTGCACAGGGCGCGCGGCTGGCGGTGTCGGGATCGAACGCAGAAAAGCTGGCGGCCTTTCAGGCGGAACTGGGGGGCGATCATGTCGCCCTGCCGTGCGATCTGTCGGATGGCGGTGCGGTCGATGCGCTGGTTGGGCAGGCGGTCGAGGCGCTGGGGGGCAAGCTCGATATCCTCGTCAACAATGCCGGCGTCACCCGCGATAATCTGGTGATGCGGATGAAGGACGATGAGTGGGATCAGGTGATCCGCGTCAATCTGGAGGCCGCCTTTCGCCTCGCCCGTGCCGCGGCGCGCCCGATGATGAAGGCGCGGCATGGCCGGATCATCTCGATCACGTCCGTCGTCGGCACCACTGGCAATCCCGGCCAGGCCAATTATGCCGCGTCGAAAGGCGGGCTGACCGCGATGTCGAAGGCATTGGCGCAGGAACTCGCCAGCCGAGGCATCACCGTCAACTGCGTCGCACCCGGCTTTATCCGCTCGGCAATGACAGATGGCCTGCCCGATGCGCAGAAAGAAGCGCTGAACGCCCGGATTCCGGCGGGTCACATGGGCGACGGGGCTGATGTCGGCGCCGCTGTGGTGTATCTGGCGAGCCGCGAGGCGGGCTATGTCACGGGCCAGACTCTGCATGTAAACGGCGGCATGGCGATGATTTGATCGCCTGCCAGCGCGGCAACCGGTCGCGCACACGCGGGTGCCCCCTTGCAAGGGCAGGCCTCGCGTTCTAGGTGCGTTCAGGAACACGAACACCCAATGCTACGAGAGGGAATATAGCATGAGCGAGACTGCCGATCGCGTGAAGAAGATCGTCGTCGAGCATCTCGGCGTCGAGACCGAAAAGGTCACCGAAGATGCGAGCTTCATTGATGATCTGGGCGCGGACAGCCTTGATATCGTTGAACTGGTGATGGCGTTCGAAGAAGAATTCGGCGTTGAGATCCCCGACGATGCGGCTGAAAAGATTGGCACCGTCAAGGATGCGATCACCTATATCGACGAGCACAAGGGCTGAAAATCCTGGGGCTGAGCACACAGCCCAGCATTTCGGGCATCCCCGCGCGAGCGCGTTGCCCGTTTACCCTGCTTGCCCTGATGGGCAAAAACGACTGAGCGGCTCCTCGTCCCAGGGTAATCCGGGGTTGGGGGGCCGTTCTGGTATTTGAAGAAGAACGGAGATTGCCATGCGCCGTGTTGTCGTCACCGGGCTT
>CAZWAL010000196.1:0-5087 GCA_964631905.1 uncultured Stakelama sp. | reverse complement strand
CGACTTCCATCTCATATTCCTTCCAGCCGAGCAGCGATTCCTCGATCAGCACCTCACAGGTGGGCGACGCATCGAGGCCGGAGCGGACGATCGTCTCGAACTCCTCGCGGTTATACGCGATGCCGCCGCCGGTGCCGCCCATGGTGAAGCTCGGCCGGATGATCGAGGGCAGCCCGGTGCGCTCGAGCACCGCAAATGCCTCGTCGAGGGTATGCGCGATGCCGGAGCGCGCGGATTCGAGGCCGATCTTGGTCATCGCATCGCGGAACTTCTGGCGGTCCTCGGCCTTGTCGATCGCCTCCGCATCGGCACCGATCATCTCGACGCCGAATTCCGCCAGCGTACCGTCGTTGAACAAGGCCAGCGCGGTATTGAGAGCGGTCTGCCCGCCCATCGTGGGGAGGACGGCATCGGGCCGCTCCTTGATGATGATCTTGCGCACAATCTCGGGCGTGATCGGCTCAACATAGGTCGCATCGGCGAGCTCTGGATCGGTCATGATCGTCGCCGGGTTCGAATTGACGAGGATGATGCGGTAGCCATCCTCCTTCAGCGACTTGATCGCCTGCGTGCCGGAATAATCAAACTCGCACGCCTGGCCGATGACGATCGGGCCAGCGCCAATGACGAGGATGGAGGAGATGTCAGTGCGTTTGGGCATTGCTTACGATGCTTTCATTGCATACACTGATTGCATTGCAATCATCGGAGAATTGTCGTGGGCAGCATCACAATTCGAAATGTTGACGACGCTATCAAGCAAGGCGCGCGCCTGGCTGGCGCAAAGAATGGGCATTCGATGGAAGCGGAAATCCGTGAACTTCTCAAGCGTACCTACGGGCCGATCCGCGATGACCGCGCGACGCGTATTCAAGCAATGTCCAGCAAGGAATTTGTCGCCCATTTGGTAGCAGTTGCCAACGGGGCGGGCGAAGGCGTATTCGATCACATTCCGCGCGGTCGCATCGACCCGGATCGAGACGTTTTCGGTGCTGATTGACACCAACGTCTGGAGCGAACTGACCCGACGCAAACCAGACTCAAACGTACTGCACTGGATTGAAGAGCATTTCGGCGAGTGCGTTCTATCGGCGATCGTCCTCGCGGAAATGCGATACGGGATCGCGCTCACTGATGAGCGCGCGCGCCGCGAAGAATTGCAAACCTTCCACGACGATCTGCTCGCCAAGCTCCACCGCCCGATAGCGCCATTCGACGACGATGCCGCGTCGGCTTGGGCATCGCTGCGCGCTACACTGCAACGAACCGGCAAGCTGATCGGCGAGCGCGATATGCTCATTGCCGCCCATGCGGTTGGCTTGGGCGTGCCACTTGTTACGCGAAACGTCTCAGACATGGCTCGGACGGGCGCGGTCATCATCAACCCCTGGCAGGCATAATCGCCTGCGTGCCCGAATAATCGAACTCGCATGCCTGGCCGATAAAGATCGGACCAGCGCCAATGATGAGAATGGATTGGATGTCGGTGGGTTTGGGCATCTATTTTCCGAAAATATGTTCGATCAAGAGACTGAGCAGTTTCTTGGCTGTTTCTGCGATAGCTTGTCCCTTATAGCGCTCAATGAGAGTGCCAAGCGTTGTGACAAGGGTTTGATGTAAAAGATATGCTTTGAATACTTGTGCGCGCACTAGTTCGCGGCCTGCTTTAAGTTGGCCAATCACAACCAACCTGAGTGCTCCATCACCGCTAATGGAATTCTCTCTCTCAACTGCCGTGATTAATTCAGTTGCCGCGTGATCGATATCGCGAGATTGATTATCACTTAATGTAACCAAGCGATCTGATGCGGGAACGCCAACCGTCTCAGTTCCGTCAGCCGCGCGGAGCGTATTCCATTGCTCATTGCTGAGACTACGGAGATATGCTGCCGCGTCCTCCACATAGGCTTGTCCACGACGCGCATATGCTTGCAATATCGGATAGTGTTTAGTCTGTTCGCTTAGCTCGCTGTAACCGAGGAGATCATCCTCATCTTCTGGCTTGGTTTCGATAAAGTAATACCGAAAATTGTCATAGCTTACTGTCCAAAACCCTCCCGTAAGCGGACTAAAATCAGAGTCAGAAGCAGCAAACGGCTCTAAAATTCGAAGTGCCTCGATCACATCGATGGGTTCAACATTGGAACCGACTTCACCGAATATTTGATCGCGTATTCTTTGGACAGAACCGCCGTAGGCCTCTTTTGGGTTTAGGCGAGCCTTGTCGAGCATGATTGCTGCCAGATATTGACCTAACTGGCTCACCCCATCATCCCCACAAACCGCTCAAACAGATACAAGCTGTCCTGCGGCCCCGGGCTCGCCTCCGGGTGATATTGCACCGAAAACGCTCGTCCGCTTTCCAGCTCGATTCCCGCATTGCTGCCGTCGAACAGCGACACGTGCGTTTCGCGCACCCCGGCCGGCAACGAGTCCCGCTCCACCGCGAAGCCGTGGTTCATGCTGGTGATTTCCACCGCGCCGTCGCTCAGCCGCTTGACCGGGTGGTTGGCGCCGCGGTGGCCCTGGAACATCTTGGTGGTCTGCCCGCCGACCGCGAGCGCGAGGAGCTGGTGGCCGAGGCAGATGCCGAACAGCGGTTTGCCCGTTTCCAGCAACTGGCGGATGACGGGGACGGCATAGTCGCCGGTTGCGGCGGGATCGCCGGGGCCGTTGGAGAGGAAGAAACCGTCGGGCTCCAGCGCCATGATCTGGTTAAAGCTCGCGTCGGCAGGCAGCACGGATACGCGCGCGCCGGCGTGGACGAGGTTGCGGTAGATGTTGCGTTTCGCGCCGTAATCGATCGCGACGACGTGGGGGCGGTTTTGTGGGGCATGCCCCTCGACTGCGCTCGGGACGAACGGGGAATTAGGGACGCCCTGATCAACAACACCGTTCGTGCCGAGCGCAGTCGAGGCACGTGCCCCAAGCTCCGGCCCCTCATACCCCTGCCCCAGCCGCCACACGCCGCCGTCCCACGTCCCATGCGTTTCGCGCGTCACGCTCTTGGCGAGGTCCATGCCCTCCAGCCCCGGCCAGGCCTGCGCCATCGCGAGCAACGCGGGCACATCGAACTCGCCGCTCGCGGAATGCGCGATCACGCCGTTGGGCGCGCCGCCGCCGCGGATGCGCCGCGTCAGCGCGCGGGTGTCGATTCCCGACAGGCCGATGCGCGCGTGCTTCTTCATCCAGTCGTCGAGGCGCTCCACGCTGCGGAAATTGCTGGGGTTGGTGACGTCCTCACGTACGATCATGCCGAGCGCATGGGGATCGTCCGCCTCGATATCGTCCGGGTTTGCGCCGACATTGCCGATATGGGGGAAGGTGAAGGTGATGATCTGCCCGGCAAAGCTCGGGTCGGTCATGATCTCCTGATAGCCCGTCATCGCGGTGTGGAAGCACACCTCGCCCACCGCCGCGCCTTCCGCGCCGAAGCCCCTGCCCCATGCGACTTCACCGTTCGCGAGCACCAAAACGCCGGTGGCTCCATCGGGCGCAGGCATGGGTTTGGCGTCGGCCATTGGTTGGGGCGCTCCTGGTAAGCTTTTCGATGTCGCTAAGACGCCGTCGCTAGAGACGCATCGCCGAAGCGTCAATCTGTTAAAAATCGTCGCGTCGCGCTAGGGGTAAGGATTACCGAAAAGGACCGAAAATGATTCGCGACGACATCAAGACCGCGCTCGTCACCGCCATGAAGGGCGGGGACAAGGCCGGCACCGCTACCATCCGCCTGATCCAGTCGTCGATCAAGAACCGCGACATCGAAATTCGTGGTGCGATCGCCCAAGCTGAAGGCCGGTCGGTCGCATTCGATGCCGATGGGACTCCCATTGTCGCCAAGCCTGCCAATGTCCCGGCAAGCGACGACGCGTTGGTGGTCGAAGTGCTGCAAAAAATGGTGAAGCAGCGCCGCGAATCGATCGAGATGTATGTGAAGGGCGGCCGTCAGGAACTCGCCGATGCAGAAGCCGCCGAGATCGCCGTGATCGAGGCGTTTTTGCCCAAACAGATGAGCGAGGCGGAAACAACCGCCGCGATTCTGGCGATCAAAGCCGAGCTCGGCGCGGACGGCATGAAGGACATGGGCCGCGTGATGGCCGAACTGAAAGCGCGGCATGCAACGACGCTCGACATGAGCAAGGCGAGCGGGCTGGTAAAGGCGGCGTTGGCGGGGTGATTGGGATGCGTTGTACCCGGCGGCCCCACCCCCTCACCGTTTGTCCCGAGCGAAGTCGAGGGGCGCGCCAAGAAATGCTGGGGCCTGCCAAGTGACGTTCTGGGCCTACATCCTGCGATGTGCTGATGACAGCTTTTACACCGGCCATACCGATGATCTCGATCGCCGCATTGGCGAACATCTGGTTGGCCGGGGCTGTGACTACACCGCCCGGCGCCAGCCAGTGATGCTGGTGTGGAGCCAGAGCTTTCCGACTCGATTGGAAGCTCTCGAGGCCGAACGCCAGATCAAGCCGTGGTCGCGGAAAAAAAAGGAAGCGCTGATCGCGGGCGATTGGGCTGCGCTATCCTATTGGGCGTTGCCGCCTGGGGCACGTCCCTCGACTGCGCTCGGGACAAACGGGCTAAGAGACTCAAGGCAATCGGAGGGGTGTCGTTGACCCTCACCCCGCAATTCCTGGACGAACTTCGCGCACGCACGCTGCTGTCCGCACTCGTTGGCAAGACCGTAAAACTGCAAAAGGCGGGGCGCGAGTTTCGCGGGTGCTGCCCGTTTCATAACGAGAAGACGCCGAGCTTTTACGTCAACGACGACAAGGCCTTCTACCATTGCTTCGGCTGCTCGGCCCATGGCGATGCGATCCGCTGGATGACCGATCAGCGCGGGTTGCCGTTCATGGATGCGGTGAAGGAACTCGCCCAGGCGGCGGGGATGGAGATGCCCGCGATGGACCCGCGCGCTGCCGAAAAGGCGGAAGCGGCCAAGGGGCTGTACGAAGCAATGGATGCGGCCGCGCACTGGTTCACCGAGCAACTGATGGGCATCGCAGGCGGTGAGGCGCGCGCAGTGCTCGAAAAGCGCGGGATCAAGGCGGAGACCGCCAAAGCGTTCGGGCTTGGCTTTTCCCCCG
>CAZWAL010000195.1:0-5122 GCA_964631905.1 uncultured Stakelama sp. | reverse complement strand
CAGGGCCAGATCGCCGAAGCGCTGAGCGAACCGGTTGGCACAATCGTCGAGGGTGTGCGGATCGCACTCGAAAACACCGCGCCCGAACTGGCGGCGGACATTGTCGATCAGGGCATCGTGCTCACCGGTGGCGGTGCGCTGCTGAAGGGCATTGACGAGGTGCTGCGTGATGAAACCGGGCTGCCGGTGACCATCGCTGACGATCCGCTCACCTGCGTTGCCATCGGCACGGGACGCGCGTTGGAAGACCCTGTCTTCCGCGGCGTTCTGCTAACGGCCTAGGCGAAGAGCGCGCTCATGGCGTCGCCTCGAAATCGGCGCCCCGGATTCTCTCGGCGGGCGCAATATGGCCTGTTTCTCGGCTATGTGATCACCGTTGCCGGTGCGCTGGTGGCGGCGGCGCTGTTGGCGCTGTCGACCTTCGATCCTTCGTCCTTCGCCGCACTGCGGATGGGCGTTGCCGAAATTACAACGCCGATATCGACGGCGGTGGGTGCAGTCGGGCGGGGCATCATTTCCATCCCCGGCGCGATCGGGGACCATTTCGCCCTGCAGCAGCGCAACGCCGCGCTTCGGAAACAGATCGAGGATTCGAACGCCCTACTGATGCGCGCGCGGGCGCTTTCCTTTGACAATCGCCGCCTGAAAAAGCTGCTTCAGTTGCGCGAACGCGCGACAAATCCTGTCACCACGGCGCGCCTGGTCAGTTCGACGGCGTCGAGCACGCGGCGTTTTGCCATGCTGAACGCCGGATTCCTGCAGGGGGTTGGCACCGGCCAGCCGGTCCGTGGGCCGGAAGGGCTGATTGGCCGGGTGCTCGAGGCGGGGCCGAACACCGCGCGGATATTGCTGTTGAGCGACCCGGAAAGCATCGTCCCCGTCCGTCGTACGCGTGACGGGCTGCCCGCCATCGCTATGGGGCGCGGTGATGGCTGGATCGAGGTTAAATCGGTTGCGTTGCTCAACGCGACGTTTCTGCCGGGCGACGTGCTGATCACATCGGGCACCGGGGGCATCTACCCGCCGAACATTCCCGTCGCCCGGGTCGTCCGGCGATCGACCGATACCGCGCTCGCCCGCGCCTTTGCCCAGCCCGATACGCTTGATTTTGCGCTGGTCCAGCGCGCCTTCATGCCGATGCCCAAGGATGGAGCAGACTCCAGCGACGACAAATCGGATGCTGATGCGGCAAAGAACGAGACCGCGCCCGCAAAAGGCAGCGAGCCGTGAGCGATCCGATCATCGGGCAGTTCGACAGCGCAAGTGCCGACGACCGCCTATGGTTGATCCCGGCGCTGACCGTGCTTGCCGGTTCGTCGCTGACATTGCTGCCGATGATCTTCACGTTTCCCATCCTACCACCATTTGGGCTGATGATGCTGCTCGGCTGGCGCCTGACGCGTCCGGATGCGCTGCCAGTCTGGTCGCCGCTGTTGTTCGGACTGTTTGACGATCTTGTGAGTGGCCAGCCCTTTGGCAGCGCGATGTTGCTCTGGACGGTCAGCTTTCTGGTCATCGATCTGCTCGACCAACGACTGGTGTGGCATGATTTCTGGCAGGACTGGCTGCTCGCGGCGGGCGGCATTGCCACCTGCCTCGTGCTGGGGCGGCTGATTGCGTCCCCGATCGGGGCGCATGTCGATACAGCGTTGTTGCTCCAGACGATTGTCTCGATCATGTTATATCCGGTGATTACCAGCGTGATTGCCTGGTTTGACCGCAAACGGACGCCTGCATGAACCGCCCGACTCGTATCGTTACCGAAGCGAACCAGTCATACAGCTTTACTCGCCGGGCAGTTGCGCTTGGGGGCATGCAGGCCGGTGTCGGCGCGCTGCTGGCGGTGCGGATGGGCTGGCTGTCGATCGCCGAAAACGAACATTATCAGATGATGGCGGAAAGCAACCGCGTCAACATGACGCTGATGCCGCCTCGCCGGGGTTGGATCGTTGATCGCAACGGCGTGCCGATCGCCAATAACCGCACCGATTTCCGCGTCGATATCATTCCTGATCGTCTGCAGGACAAGGACCGAGTTCTGGCGCTGCTGCAGGATATTCTGGGGCTGAAGCCCGAGGATGTGGAGCGCATCAAGATCGATCTGAAACGCGCCGCCGGGTTTCAGCCTGTGCAGGTTGCCGAAAATCTGGACTGGGAACGCTTTGCCGCGATTGGTGTGCGCTTGCCCGAACTGCCCGGCGTTGCGCCCACGCGCGGTTTTTCCCGCAATTATCCGGGCGGTGCGGCGGTCGCTCATCTGACCGGCTATGTCGGTGCCGCATCAGCCGAACAATATCGCGAAACGCGCGATCCGTTGCTCGTCACCCCGGGTTTCAAGCTGGGCAAGGACGGGCTCGAAAAGTCGCTGGAAGAGAAATTGCGCGGCACGCCCGGCGCAAAGCGGATCGAAGTGACTGCGCGCGGCAAGCTGGTGCGTGAACTCGCGACCAGACCCGATCAACCGGGGCAGACGGGCCGGCTGACGATCGACGCCGGGTTGCAGGAATATGCAGCGCGGCGGCTGGGCACCAATTCGGGCTCTGCCGTCGTCATCGACTGCAAGACCGGCGAGATGCTCGCGATGGTTTCAATGCCAGCCTATGATCCGAACAGTTTCTCCGACGGGATCAGCCATCTCGAATGGGATATGCTGTCGAAGGACGACCATGTTCCGCTGATGAATAAGGTGTTGCAGGGGCTTTATCCGCCCGGCTCCACCGTCAAGCCGATGAACGCACTGGCGCTGATGGCGGCTGGCGTCGACCCCGAAGAGCGGATCGGCTGTTCGGGCGCCATGCGCGTCGGCAATGGCATTTTCCATTGCCACAAGCGGGGCGGGCACGGCGCGGTCAACATGAAGACCGCGGTCATGCAAAGCTGCGACATCTATTTCTACGAAATGGTCCGCCGACTGGGGTATGACAAGATTGCGCCAATCGCGCGGCAGGTCGGGCTTGGCCAGCGCTTCGATCTACCCTTCCCGTCGCAGCGTTATGGCACGATGCCCGATCCGGCCTGGAAAATGGCGAAGTACAAGGAAGACTGGACGGTCGCCGATTCGCTCAATGCGTCGATCGGCCAGGGCTATGTGCTTGCCAATCCACTCCAGCTGGCGGTGATGGCATCGCGCATTGCGTCCGGCCGGATGTTGCAGCCGAGCATCCTTGCCAGCCAGGTGCAGCGCAATGCGCCGGCGCTCGATATCGATCCGGCACATCTCGCGCGTGTGCGCGATTCGATGTACGGCGTGGTCAATGAAGGCGGCACCGGCGGTGCGGCGCGGCTGCTTGTCCCCGGGGTATCCCTGGCAGCAAAGACCGGCACCGCACAGGTTCGCCGCATTACGCGTGCCGAACGCGCCTCTGGGGTGCTGAAGGATGCCGCCCTGCCCTTCAAGCTGCGCGATCACGCCCTGTTCGTATGCTTCGCCCCGGCCGACAATCCGCGCTACGCCGCCGGGATCGTGCTTGAACATAACGGCCATACCGTGCGCAACCTCGATACGCCGCTCATCGGGCGCGACATCATGACCTATCTGTTCGATCGCGATCGGGCGATGGCGTCGCTTGCCGAAGTCGAACCAACATGGGGCGGTGACATCAAGACGCGGATGGCCGCCACCGCCGAACAATATCGCCTCGCGACCGCCGGCAAGCCGACATCGGTCGCCGCTGCCGCGGCGGCGACGAAACTCAACGCCACTGCCGCCACCGAGGCACCCGCCGTCGCCGCTGCCGCGGCGGCCAGCAACACGACCGCCGCCATCGTCGGGAACTCAAGCGAAGGCGGTGTTGCTGCCGAAGGATCGACGGAGTCACCGGACGAATGAGCACCAAATATGAATTTGTGCCGGCACCGCTCGCCCAGCTGCCGTGGCGAGTCATTCTGCTGGTGCTCGCGATCGGCGGGTTCGGGCTGATCATCCTGTTTTCGGCCGCGGGCGGCTCGGTTCGGCCCTGGGCGCTTCCGCAGGGAATTCGATTATTCGCGTTTCTGGCGATGGCCGTGGCGTTGTCTCGGGTCCGCGAAAACATCTGGGGATCGATTGCGCTGCCGGCCTACGGTGTGCTGGTGGTGATGCTGTTGCTGGTCGAGCTGGTCGGTGCTGTACGCGGTGGCGGTCAGCGCTGGCTGGATATCGGCGTCGGCGTTCGCATCCAGCCGTCCGAACTGATGAAACCGTGCATCGTGCTCGCGGTTGCCAAATTCTATGATCTGCTCCCCCCCAACGAAACCCGGCGCTTCGGTGCGATCTGGCCGGCCGCTGCGCTCATCGGCGTACCGGCGCTGCTCGTGATGATGCAGCCCGATCTCGGTACCGCGCTGATGATCGTGGGTGGCGGGGTGACGGTCATGTTCCTCGCCGGGGTGCCGCTCCGCCTGTTCATCGGGGGCGCACTCGCGCTCGCCGCCGCGGTGCCGCTTGCGGTCAATTTCCTGCTCCACGATTATCAGCGAAATCGCGTGCTGGTATTCCTCAACCCCGAAAGTGATCCGCTCGGCACAGGCTATCACATCAGCCAGTCGAAAATTGCGATCGGATCGGGCGGGATATTCGGGAAGGGCTATCTCAACGGTACCCAGAGCCATCTCGATTATCTGCCCGAGGGCCATACCGATTTCATCTTTGCCACCATGGCCGAAGAATGGGGCCTGGTGGGCGGGCTTTTTCTGATCCTTGCCTTTTTCCTGGTGATCAACTGGGGCATCCGCGTCGCGATGCGCGCGCAGTCGCGTTTCGCCCGATTGGCCGCCGCGGGCCTTGCCAGCACGATCTTCTTTTATGTGGCGATCAACCTGTTGATGGTGATGGGGCTGGCACCAGTGGTCGGTATCCCGCTTCCGCTCGTCAGCTGGGGGGGATCCGCCCAGATGACGATCCTGATCTGCCTCGGTATCCTGATGTCGATCGACCGGCAGAACCGCGAAGTTGTGCGCTGGTAAAAAACTGCAACAACGGGTTTGCATTAGCGGAAAGCCGGTGCTACCGGCCCCCTTCCGCAAGCGAACGCGCCCACCAAGGCGCGACCCGATCGCCCGGCATGGACGCATAGCTCAGTTGGTAGAGCAGCTGACTCTTAATCAGCGGGTCCTTGGTTCGAGCCCAAGTGCGTCCACCAAA
>CAZWAL010000194.1:0-5203 GCA_964631905.1 uncultured Stakelama sp. | reverse complement strand
TCTTGCCGCCCGCGACGCCGAGTGGATGAGCAACGTCTATCGCTATCTGGGCATGACGACCGGCGTGATCGTGCCGAACCTGACCGATCAGCAGCGCCGCGACGCCTATGCCGCTGACATCACCTATGCGACGAACAACGAGCTCGGCTTCGATTATCTCCGCGACAACATGAAATATGATCGCGAGTCGATGGTGCAGCGCAAGTTCAACTTCGCGATCGTCGATGAAGTCGATTCGATCCTGATCGACGAAGCGCGCACCCCGCTGATCATTTCAGGCCCGACCGACGACAAGACCGATCTCTATCTGCGCGTCGATGCAATCGTGAAGCAGTTGGGCGCCGACACCTATGAACTCGACGAGAAGCAGAAGTCCATCATCCTCACCGAAGCCGGCACCGAACTGACCGAGCGGATGCTCGAGGAAGCCGGGCTGCTCGAGGGCACGAACCTGTATGATTTCGAGAACACGCAGGTCGTCCACCACGTCAACCAGTCGTTGCGCGCGAACAAGATGTTCAAGCGCGACACCGACTATATCGTCAAGGATGACAAGGTTATCATCATCGACGAGTTTACCGGCCGGATGATGGACGGGCGGCGCTGGTCTGACGGGCTCCACCAAGCGGTCGAAGCCAAGGAAGGTGTGCCGATCGAGCCGGAAAACCAGACGATGGCGTCGATCACCTTCCAGAATTATTTCCGCATGTACCCCAAGCTCAGCGGGATGACGGGCACGGCATCGACCGAGGCAGCCGAGTTTTTCGACATTTACAAGATGAACGTCGTCACCATTCCGACCAACGTGCCCGTCAAGCGCGTCGACGAGGAAGACGAGTTTTACAAGAACACGCAGGACAAGTTTCAGGCGATTGCCAAGAAGATCAAGCATCATGCCGAGCTTGGCCAGCCGGTGCTGGTCGGCACCGTTTCCATCGAAAAATCCGAATTGCTGAGTGAATTTCTGGTGAAGGAAGGCGTGGTGCATGAAGTGCTAAACGCCCGCCAGCACGAGCGCGAAGCGCATATCGTCGCGCAGGCAGGCCGCAAATCGGTGGTGACGATCGCCACCAACATGGCAGGCCGCGGCACTGACATTCAGCTCGGCGGCAACGTCGAATTCCGGGTGAATGACGAGCTTGCCGGGATGCCCGAGGGGCCGGAGCGCGACGCCGCGATCGAGCGGATCAAGGCCGAAGTGGCAGCGGAAAAGGCCGAAGTGCTCGCCGCCGGAGGCTTGTTCGTGCTCGGTACCGAGCGGCATGAAAGCCGCCGCATCGATAACCAGCTCCGCGGTCGTTCGGGTCGTCAGGGCGATCCCGGCCTCAGCCGCTTCTATCTGTCGCTTGACGATGATTTGCTGCGCATTTTCGGTCCCGACACGATGTTCGCCAAGATGATGCGGTCGAACATCGCCGATGGTGAGGCGATCGGATCGAAATGGCTGAGCAAGGCAATCGAAACCGCGCAGCGCAAGGTTGAGGCGCGCAACTACGATACGCGCAAGCAGGTCGTCGAATATGATGACGTGATGAACGATCAGCGAAAAGTGATCTACGAACAGCGCAGCGACATCATGGATGCCGATACGGTCGGCGACGTGGTCGTCGATATGCGATCCGAAACCGTCAACGCACTGGTTGGCACGGCTTGCCCCCCCAACAGCTATCCCGAGCAATGGGATATGGAAGGACTGCGCGCGAGCGTGCAGGACATGCTGGGGATCGATCCACCCTTCGACGAATGGCTCGCCGAAGAAGCGATCGACCCGGAACTGGTCGAGGAACGGGTGCGCGAAGCCGCTGATGCGCATGTCGCCGCCAAGGCTGCTTCGCTCGACCCCGAAACCTGGACCCAGGTAGAAAAATCAATTCTGCTCCAGAATCTCGATCATCACTGGAAGGAGCATCTGTCGACGCTCGATGCATTGCGCCAGGTCGTGCATCTGCGTGCCTATGCCCAGAAAACGCCGATCAACGAATACAAGCAGGAAGCGTTCGCGCTGTTCGAACGGATGCTCGGCACCATCCGGGAGGACGTGACCAAGACGATCGCGCATGCCCAGTTCCAGCTGCAGCAGCCGCCCTCGCTGCCCGATCTGCCCGATTTCATCACGTCGCATTTCGATCCCTTCACCGGGCTCGACGACAGCAATGATATCGACGGCGGTAATGATCTCGGGCTGGTGACCACCCGGATTGCGCCGATGACGCTGCCGCGTCTCGAAGGCAATGAATTCGGCGATGATCCGGCCCAGTGGGAAGGGCGCGTCAGCCGCAACGCGCCGTGCCCATGTGGATCGGGTAAGAAATACAAACAGTGCCATGGCGCTCTGTAACGGGCTGGCAGGCGCGCATTATCGCTGAATGATCGCGCGCTTGCCCCCGCGTGCATCGCTGCTATAGACCGTCGCCGACTGGCGGTGTCCTGACGGTTTTCGGGGCGGGCGTGGCGGAACTGGTAGACGCAGCAGGTTTAGGTCCTGCCATCGCAAGATGTGGGGGTTCGAGTCCCTTCGCCCGCACCAGTCCTGCTGGCTTGCAGCAGGGGCTGCCTTCACAAGAATTAGCTGACGAAAAGAGCCAAAATGCAGACTGTTGAGACGTTGAACGAAGGCCTGAAGCGCGCTTATTCGCTCAAGATTACCGCCAAGGATATCGAATCGCGCGTGGATGCGGAGATCAAGAAGGTCGCCCCGCAGATCCGTATGCCCGGTTTTCGCCCCGGCAAGGTCCCCGCCAATCTGGTGCGCAAAATGCACGGCCCGGCGCTCACGCAGGACGCGCTCAACACATCGATTCAGGACGGCATCCAGCAGTTGATCGCCGAAAAGCAGCTGCGCCCCGCGATGCAGCCGTCGGTCGCGCTCGATGACGGCTATGAGATCGGCAAGGACGCGGACATCACGGTCACGCTCGAAGTGCTGCCCGATGTGCCGACCCCTGCCATCGACAAGCTGACGCTCGAGCGGCTGGTCGTGCCCGTTGATGATGCGGCGGTCGATGCCCAACTCCAGCGTTTCGCCGACCAGCAGAAGCGGTTCGACGACGCGCCGAAGTCGCACAAGGCGAAGACCGGCGATCTCGTCGTGATGGACTTTGTCGGCAAGGTCGATGGCGTCGCATTCGACGGCGGCACGGGTGAGGACATGTCGGTGGAAATCGGCACGGGTCGCCTGATCCCTGGCTTCGAAGACCAGCTGATCGGTGTGAAGAAAGGCGCGGAACTGACGATCAACGTCACTTTCCCCGATGATTATGCTGCCGAAAATCTGAAGGGCGCCGCCGCCACCTTTGACCTGGTGATCAAGGATGTCCGCATCCCCAAGGAAGCGACGATCGATGAGGAACTCGCGACGTCGCTGGGGCTGGAAAGCCTTGAGCAGCTGCGCGGCTTGCTGAAGGGGCAGATCGAGCAGGAGCATAACGGCCTGACGCGGACCCATATGAAGCGCAAGCTGCTCGATCAGCTTGCCGTCGGCCATGATTTCGAAGTGCCGCCATCGATGGTGGAGGCCGAGTTCCAGCAGATCTGGGCGCAGCTGCAGCATGAAGCCAGCCACGAAGCAGATCCCGCGGCTGCGCTTGCCGAAATGGAATCTGAGCGCGCTGACTATCTCGCCATCGCCGAACGCCGCGTCCGCCTGGGGCTGTTGCTGTCCGAAATCGGTCAGAAGAACGGCGTCGAGGTGACCCAGCAGGAAATGAACCGGCTGATCGCGCAGGCTGCCCAGCAATATAGCCCGGAAGAGCGCACACGCTTCATCGAATATATCCGCCAGGAGCCGATGGCCGCAGCACAGCTGCGCGCCCCGCTGTATGAGGACAAGGTTGTCGACTGGCTATTCGAGCAGGCAACGATCACCGAGCGCGAAGTGACCCGCGCGGAAATCGAAGCGGCAATCGAGAGCGAGGACAGCCATGTCCACGGCCCGGGTTGCGGCCATGATCACGATCATGATGCGAAGCCGGCCGCAAAGGCAAAGAAGGCTGCGCCGAAAAAGGCCGTTGCCGAAGAAGCCGCTGAACCGGCAGCCGAAGCACCTGCAAAGCCTGCCGCCAAGAAGGCAAAGAAGGCCGCCGAGCCTGCTGATGCGACTGGAGAAGAGGCCAAGCCGGCGAAAAAGCCTGCGGCAAAAAAGGCACCGGCAAAGAAAGCTGATGCCTGATCACTACTTGTTCGTCTTTCGTGGCTATCGACGGTCTGTTGGGATCGTGAGGGACGGGGATGAACAAGCAGGTTTCAGGATCGGTGCTGCGTGAGACGGGCAGGGCGTTCGATGAAATGCTAACCGACGCGCCCGTCATCGCGGTGTTGCTACCTTGCTATAACGAGGAAGCCGCCATCGCGCAGACCGTGGCGGGCTTTCGTGCGGCGCTGCCCGCTGCGACCGTTTACGTGTACGACAACAATAGCAGCGATCGCACCGTTGAAGTTGCGCGGGCGGCGGGTGCTGTCGTGCGCAGCGAGCGGATGCAGGGCAAGGGCAATGTCGTGCGCCGGATGTTCGCCGATATCGACGCCGATATCTATGTGATGGCAGACGGTGATGCGACCTATGACGCGCCCTCAGCGCCTGCGCTTGTCGCTCGAATGGTTGACGAGCAGCTCGACATGGTGGTCGGGTCACGCGTCACGCAGGTGCAGGAGGCGTATCGCGCCGGGCATCAGTTGGGCAATGCGGTGCTGACTGGCATGCTGACTCGCCTCTTCGGGCGGAGTTTTACTGATATATTATCGGGTTACCGGGTGTTTTCACGACGGTTCGTGAAGAGTTTTCCGGTGCTGACGGGTGGTTTCGAGATCGAAACCGAAATCAGCGTCCATGCGCTCGAGCTCAAAATGCCTGTCGCAGAGATCGCGACGCCTTATTTCGCACGGCCTGAGGGGTCGACCTCAAAACTCAGCACCTATCGCGACGGCTTCCGCATCTTGCGGACAATCGCCACGCTGTACCGGATCGAGCGGCCGATGTTGTTTTTCGGGGCGATTGGCGGGGTGCTCGCACTGGCAGCAATGGTGCTGAGCGTACCGTTGGTATCGACCTATCTCGAAACAGGGCTGGTGCCTAGGCTGCCGACGGCGGTGCTGGTGACGGGCCTGATGATCCTGGCGGCACTGTGTGGCTTTACCGGGCTGATTCTGGATACGGTGGTGCGGGGGCGGCGCGAAGTGCGGCGGCTTTCGTACCTGTCGCTGCCTG
>CAZWAL010000193.1:0-5217 GCA_964631905.1 uncultured Stakelama sp. | reverse complement strand
GCGCGTCGACCGCGGCCTGCGCACCCTCGCCCTCGGCACTGATCGTGATGTGATCACCCATCGCCGCGCCCAGCATCATCAGCCCCATGATCGAGGTGCCGGTGACGGGCGACGCATCTTTCACCACGGCCACCTCAACCGGCTGCGCGGAGGCAAGGGTGACAAACTTCGCGCTGGCCCGGGCGTGCAGGCCGCGACGATTGGTAATGGTGACCGTTCGGAAAACCTTTGTCACGCTGCGGCTTCGCCGAGCACTTCGGATGCAACAGAAATGTACTTGCGGCCAGCCTCACGGGCGGCGGCGACGGCATCGGTGACCTTCATCGATTTGCGTGCGCCCTCCAGCCGGATCAGCATGGGAAGGTTGATTCCTGCAATCACCTCAACCCGGCCGGTTTCCATCAGCGAAATGGCCAGGTTTGACGGCGTGCCGCCGAACAGATCGGTCAGCACGATGACGCCCTGGCCGGATTCCACACTCGCAATGGCAGTGGCAATATCGGCGCGGCGGCCTTCCATATCGTCTTCGGGGCCGATCGAGATCGTGGCAATGCGCTCTTGCTTGCCGACGACATGCTCCATCGCCGTCACGAATTCCTCGGCCAGTCGGCCATGGGTCACGAGTACTAGCCCGATCATCGCCGCCCGATCACTTTAGAACATTCCCCGTCATTGCCATCCATCTGGTCGTCATATGATGACCTGCACCGCCGGTGCGCCCTCAAGCGAGTCCTGCGATGCCGCCGCCAGATCGCGGTGTGTGACCGTGGGCGAAAATCCTGCGTCGCGCAACTGCTTCGCCATGCGTTCGGCGACATGGACCGATCGGTGACGCCCCCCTGTGCACCCAAAGGCTATGGTAACATAGGATTTTCCTTCCGCCCTGTAGCGCGGAAGCAACAGCAGGATCAGAGAATCGATTGCTGCCATGGCGGCATCGTAAGCGGGATCGGCGGCCACATACGCGCTGACGTCTGCGTCAAGCCCGGTGCCGGGGCGGAGCGCCTCGTCCCAGTGCGGATTGCGCAGGAATCGCATGTCGAGCACCAGATCGGCGTCGCGCGGCAGCCCCCGGGCAAAGCCGAAAGACATTACCGAAAGGGTCGGGGCGCTGAGCGCATCGCGGGCAAAAGTCGCGCGGATTTGCTGCGCGAGCGCGTTGCTCGACAGGTCGGTCGTGTCGATCAGCCGGTTCGCCCAGCGCCGCAATGGCGCGAGCAATTCGCGTTCGCGAGCGATTCCGTCCGATGCCGGCCGATCAAGCGCAAGTGGATGGCGCCGCCGCGTTTCGGAATAGCGCCGCTCGAGCTCGCCGCCTGCGCAATCGAGAAACAAGGTGCCGATATCATGCCCATAATCGGCCTGCATCTTCTTGATTCGCTTGACGATCTTGTCGGGATCGAAACCACGCGTCTGCGCCCCGATACCGATCGCCAGCGGGCGATCATCGCTCCCGAACCCGGCGGGAAGTTCCGTGGACAGCAGTCGATCGAGCAGCAGCAGTGGTAAGTTGTCAACAACCTCCCAACCCAGATCCTCCAGCGTCTTGAGCGTGGTCGATTTGCCCGCGCCCGACATGCCGGTCACGAGCAAAATGTCTTTCGCGGGACGGGTCATCGCGGCGGTGCCAACAGGCGCTTCAGCGCCATTTCGACCTTGATCGGTCCTGACGCGTGAAGCCCGTTCAGGGCGATCACCGGCACGTCGATCCCCGCAATCCGCCGCTTTTGGGGATCGAGCGGCATGCGGTCGACTTCGTCGATCAGATCGATCAGCAAGGCGACCGGCTGACGATCGACATGGGGCATGTCGACGATGCCCAGCCCGCGCACTTCCATTTTGCCGGCGATGGTGGCGGGCGGAGTCGCGAGCAATTTGCTGCCCGATCGCACCAATACCGTATAATCATCGCTGACCAGCGCCGCGCCACGATCGATCAGGCGAAGTGCCAGATCTGATTTGCCTGCGCCGGAACGCCCCTCGATCAATACTGCATGATCGCCGATGGCGACGCAGGACGCGTGCAGTGTTTCAGAGGAAACGATCGTCATCGAGGCTCCTGAATCAAGCAGTTCGGTCAATGCGTTTCGGCCAGGGGTAATCGAACAACAAAGCGTGCGCCGCTTAGCGCATTGTCGCGCGATTCGACGTCGATATCACCCTGATGCCCCTCAACGATGGTCCGGGCAATGGCAAGGCCTAGTCCTGAATGCTTGCCAAAAGCTTCATTCTCGGGCCGGATCGATTGGAAGCGCCGGAAAACCTGATCGCGCGCTTCCTCTGGAACGCCAGGGCCTTCATCTTCCACGGCAATGACGATGCCGCGCCCGTCGCGCCGCACTGCGATGACGATCGTGCCATTGTCCGGCGAAAACGAGATGGCGTTATCGATCAGATTTTCAAATACCCTTTCGAGCCGACTGTCCTCGCCCATCACCACCACCGGCCCAGCGACGTCGCGCTCGACGTGCATGGTGATGCCGCGCTCAATGCCACGGTCGGTTCGTGCGGTCAGCAACGCGTCGATCATCGCGCCGATATCGACGGGTTCGAACTTGGCACGGCTGAGCTGGGCATCCAGACGAGACGCTTCGGAAATATCGCTAATTAACCGGTCGAGACGGTGGACATCGTCGCGTACGATGGCGAGCAACCGCGCCTGCAGTTCGGGATCGCGGACCGTACCAAGGCCTTCGACAGCCGAGCGAAGCGAGGCGAGCGGGTTTTTCATTTCATGCGTCACATCGGCAGCAAAGGCTTCGGTGGCGTCGATCCTCGCGCGTAACGCCTGGCTCATGTCCGACAGTGCGCGCGCCAGCATGCCAATTTCGTCGCCGCGCGACGGCAGGCGAGGGACCACCACTTCGCGCGCGCGCCCCAGCCGCACCCGCACCGCCGCACGGGCAAGCCGTCGCAGCGGGCGCACGATTGTTCGCGCCAGAAACAGCGACAACAGGATCGACGCAATCGTGACGACGAGCAGGACGATGCTCAATCGGAAACGCTCGATCCGCACCGTCTGGGTAATGTCCCGCGCATTGACCGCTGTCATGACGACGGTGTTGCCGGGCATCGGCGAGGCGGCCGTGATGACCGGGGTGCGATCGGGTGCACGCCATACCGTTGCAACGGGCGCGCCGCTTTGCCGCGCCGCTGGCACGTCGGGCCAGATCTGCCCGGCACGTCTTTCGCGGTACAGCGGCGCCCGCTGCGCGCCGACAACGGTATCGATCAGCGCGTCGAGAAAACGCCCGGCATTTGGGCCCCAGCCTTCGGTATCGGGATTGATCAGCGTGAAATTGCGCAAGCCCATGCCGCGCGTATCCCATAGCTGCGCGCCGGCTGAATCAAACAGGCGAATACGCGTGCCGGTGCTCTTGGCGAGATCGACCGCCAGTATTTGGCGTCGATCGGGGCTTGCCGCAGCCAATGCTTCGCCGATCAGCCTGGCCTCGCGCTGCGCCTGGGCCACGCGGCTATCGACGATCCGGCTGCGATAGCTGTCGAGGTAGAAGAAGCCACCTGCCAACATCGCGAGCGCGAAGATGTTGACTGCCAGGATGCGCCGGGTGAGCGAAACGCGCCCCGACCAGCGCAGCGACAGATCATTGTCGCGCTCGTCACTCCTCCGAGAATCGATAGCCTGCGCCATAAAGCGTTTCAATCGCGTCGAAATCCGGTGCCACCTGGCGGAATTTGCGACGGACGCGCTTGATGTGGCTGTCGATGGTTCGGTCGTCGACATAGATGTCGTCCTGATAAGCCGCGTCCATAAGCTGATTGCGGGTTTTCACGATTCCCGGCCGCTGCGCCAGCGTTTCCAGGATAAGGAATTCGGTCACGGTCAGGGTCACGGCAAGCCCGTCCCAGGTAACCCGGTGGCGGGCAGGGTCCATCGCAAGGCGGCCGCGGTGCAGGATTTCGGTGGGGGCTGCTTCCTCACCGGGCGCGGGCGGCTGAGTGAGTTCGGCACGGCGCAAAATCGCCCGGATTCGGGCAATCAGCAGGCGCTGGGAGAATGGCTTGGCGATATAATCGTCTGCGCCCATCGCCAGGCCAAGTGCTTCGTCCAGTTCGTCATCCTTGCTGGTTAGAAAGATCACCGGCATCGCGCTCTTCTCGCGCAAGCGACGAAGCAGTTCCAAACCGTCCATCCGCGGCATTTTGATATCGAAAATGGCAAGGTCGGGGGGATTATCGACCAGCGCCTTCAGCGCCGTCTCTCCATCCGAGTAAACCCGTGTCAGAAATCCCTCGGCCTGGAGCGCGATTGAAACCGACGTAAGGATGTTGCGGTCGTCGTCGACAAGCGCGATCGTAGCCGTCATCGGCAGCAAAGTCCTTTGTTACGTATTGAAGGCCTAGGGCAAAGCCGTCATCGGCTCAACTGCCTGTGCAACGGCAGGCCGTTTGACCGGCCCGACACAGAGCGATATGCGACAAACGATTAAAAGATGCGCCAGTCGAGATTGGCGATGTAGGAGAGCAAGACGTGACCAAGCGTACCCCCCATAAGGGCCTCGAGGCTCAGGGTTTCGCGACCAATGCACAGGTACACTGGAACCTGATCACCGCGCCGCTGATTGAACAGGCGATTGCGCGCGGCGAAGGCCGGCTTGCCAATGGCGGCGCCTTGGTGGTGGCGACGGGTGCCAAAACGGGGCGGTCGGCGACCGACAAATTCATCGTACGCGATGCCGAAACCGAAAACACCGTTTGGTGGGGCAAATCGAACGTCCCGATGGCGCCGGCGCATTTTGCCGCGCTGAAGGCCGATTTTGTGGCAGCGCTGGCACAGAAGGAAACGCTTTTCGTCCAGGATCTGTTCGGCGGATCACAGCCCGAACACCGCGTACGTGTGCGCGTGATCAACGAACTGGCCTGGCATAACCTGTTCATCCGCACGATGCTGGTGCGGCCGGAAGAGGCCGACCTTCCAGGCTTTGATCCGGAATATACGATCATTGATCTGCCCAGCTTCCGCGCCGATCCTGCGCGCCACGGCTGCCGGAGTGAAACGGTGATTGCGGTGAACTTCACCGAAAAGCTGATTCTGATCGGCGGCACGGCCTATGCCGGCGAAATGAAGAAATCGGTGTTCGGCCTGCTTAACTATTTGCTGCCGGTCGACGGCATCATGCCGATGCATTGTTCGGCCAATATCGGGCCCAATGGCGATACCGCGGTGTTCTTCGGGCTTTCGGGCACGGGCAAGAC
>CAZWAL010000192.1:0-5232 GCA_964631905.1 uncultured Stakelama sp. | reverse complement strand
GCTCAATGTGCTGTGGGACGATAACAAGATCACGATCGACGGCGCGGTCAGTCTGTCGTCGAGCGAGGATATCCCGGCGCGGTACCGAGCGTCCGGTTGGCACGTCGCCGAGTGTGACGGGCATGACGGCGATGATGTCGCCCGCGCGATCGAGGAAGCACTTGCCGATCCGCGCCCGTCGCTGATCCGGTGCCAGACGATCATCGGCAAGGGGGCGCCCAACAAGCAAGGCACATCAGCCACGCACGGCGCGGCGCTGGGCGGTGCCGAAGTGGCTGCGGCGCGCGAGACGCTGGGCTGGCCGCATGCGCCGTTCGAGATTCCGGCCGAGATCAAGGCGGCTTGGGCCGAATTTGGCGCACGCGGCGCAAGTGTTCAGACTGAATGGACGCAGCGGCTAGCAAGTCATTCGGATCGTGACGAATTCAATCGTCGGATGGAGGGCATTGTTGATCTTGAGGACGCCACGGGCTGGGCATTTTCGACATGGGACAAGATGCCCGCCTCGGTCGCGACCCGAAAAGCATCCGAGCTGGTGCTCGAGGGGCTGGCGGCGGCAATGCCCGAGCTGGTCGGTGGATCGGCAGATCTGACGGGGTCGAACAACACCAAGGCCAAGGTACAGGCGCCGCTGACCCGCGACAATTACGCTGGGCGTTATGTGTATTACGGCATTCGCGAATTCGGCATGGCCGCGGCGATGAACGGGATGGCGCTGCATGGCGGAGTGATCCCGTATGGCGGCACGTTTCTGGTGTTCTCCGATTATGCCCGTCCGGCGATCCGGCTGTCGGCGCTGCAGCGCACCCGCGCGATTTATGTGATGACGCATGACTCGATCGGACTCGGCGAAGACGGCCCGACCCACCAGCCGATCGAGCATGTGATGAGCCTGCGGATGATCCCGAACCTCGATGTCTATCGCCCCGCCGACTCGGTCGAGACCGCGGAATGCTGGGCGTTGGCGCTGGCGAAGCAGGATGGCCCCGGGCTGCTCGCGCTGACCCGCCAGAATCTCCAGCAGCTGCGTGAAGGCGGCGATATGCTGAGCGCCAAGGGCGCGTATCGGCTGCGGTCGGCGGTCGCGGCGCGGCAGGTGGTCGTAATTGCCACGGGTTCCGAGGTGCAGATCGCCGTTGCGGTTGCGGCGGCGCTTGAGGCGCAGGGCATCGGCGCGGATGTGGTGTCGATGCCATGCTGGTCACGCTTTGATGCGCAGGATGCCGCATACCGGGCGGACGTGTTGCCGGCAGATGTGCTGCGCGTGTCTATCGAGGCAGGAACGACGCTCGGCTGGGAACGCTATACCGGCGATAACGGGCTGCGTTTCGGCATCGACAGCTTCGGCGCCTCCGCACCAATCGATGCGCTTTACGACCATTTCGGACTGACGGCAGACGCGATCGTGCCGCAGATCCTTGCCAAACTACAGAACTGACAGAACTGACGGAGTGTATTCGATGACGATCAAGGTAGCGATCAACGGTTTCGGGCGCATTGGGCGGCTCGTCGCGCGGGCGATGCTCGAACAGGGCGATACCGGTCTCGAACTGGTCGCGATCAACGATCTGGCTGATGCCAAGGCAAATGCGCGGCTGTTCCTGCGCGACAGCGTGCACGGCAAATATCCCGGCACGGTCGAAGCGGACGGCACCGACCTGGTAATCGATGGCAAGCGCATTCGGGTGACCGCAGAGCGCGATCCCGCCAAGCTGCCGCACAAGGAATTGGGCGTCGATCTGGTGCTCGAATGCACCGGCTTCTTTGCTGATCGTGAAGGCGGGCAGAAGCATCTTGATGCCGGTGCCAAGCGCGTGCTCATCTCGGCCCCTGCCAAGGGTGCGGACATCACGGTCGTCTACGGCGTGAACCATGACAAGCTGTCCGGCGACCATGTGATCGTCTCCAACGCGTCGTGCACCACCAACTGCCTCGCACCGGTCGCCAAGGTGCTGAACGACGCGATCGGCATCGAGCGCGGGCTGATGACGACGGTGCATGCCTATACCAACGACCAGAAGATCCTCGATCAGGTGCACAGCGATCCGCGTCGCGCGCGGGCAGCGGCGATGTCGATCATTCCCACCACTACCGGCGCAGCGCGCGCCGTGGGCGAAGTGCTGCCCGAACTGAAGGGCAAGCTCGACGGTTCGGCAATCCGCGTGCCGGTGCCTGATGTATCGCTGGTCGATCTGACTTTCACGCCGGGTCGCGACACGACCAAGGAAGAGGTCAACGCGATTCTGAAGGCAGCGTCCGAAAGCGGCCCGCTGAAGGGTATCCTCGCTTACACTGATGAGCCACTCGTATCGATTGATCTGATGCACGATCAGGCTTCGTCGACGATCGACAGCCTTGAAACGGCAGTGATCGACGGCAAGCTGGTGCGCGTCGTCAGCTGGTATGACAATGAATGGGGTTTTTCGAACCGCATGGTCGATACTGCCAAGGCGATGGCGGCGTTTCTCTGACATGGCAGCTGGCGTGATCGCAGGCCTGGCCCGCCATGCTTATTCGCGCGGGCCGATCGAGGAGATTGATCGCGCAACGATCACGCCCGAACGCGGGGTTGAGGGCGATTGCAAGGGGCGCTTCAAGCCCGGGGGGCGCAATCGCCGGCAGGTAACGCTGATCGAACGGGCAGACTGGGAGGCCGCGACGGCGGAAATCGGCGTCGATCTGCCCTGGTCGGCACGGCGCGCGAACATTCTGGTCGACGGTTTCGATCTGCCGCAGGTGCCGGGCATGGTACTGCGGATCGGCGACGTCCGGTTGATGGTGATGATTGAATGCGACCCGTGCAGCCGGATGGATGCGCTTGCGCCGGGCTTGAAGGCAGCACTCGGCAGCGATTGGCGCGGCGGGGTCTGCACGCGCGTGCTAAGCGGCGGAGAAATCGCGGTTGGCGATACGATTGTGGTCGAGACGGTGATGGAGACGGTCGGTTGAAGGGGTTTCGCACGCTTGACGATATGGGCGACATCGCCGGCAAGCGCGTGCTTGTCCGTGAAGATCTGAACGTACCGATGGCGGATGGGGCGGTTAGCGATGATACCCGGTTGCGCGTCACGGTGCCGACCGTGGCCGAACTGGCGGATCGCGGGGCGATTGTCCTGGTGCTCGCGCATTTCGGGCGCCCCAAGGTACCGAGCGCCGAGTTTTCGCTGTCGCAGGTAACGTCGGCCTATGCCGACGTCCTTGGCCGCCCGGTCCATTATGTCGATTGGGAGGGCGACGTGGCGGCAGTCGCCAAGCTCGCCCCTGGTGACATTGCTGTGCTTGAAAATACTCGATTCTTCGGTGGCGAGGAAAAGAACGCTAGCGCGACGATTGAACGTTTTGCCGCGCTCGGCGATCTCTACGTCAATGATGCGTTTTCGGCAGCACACCGCGCCCATGCTTCCACCGAAGGGTTGGCGCATGTGCTGCCAAGCTTTGCCGGGCGCGCGATGGAAGCCGAACTCGACGCGCTCGAAAAAGCACTGGGCAATCCTGAGCATCCGGTCGCGGCGGTGGTCGGCGGCGCGAAGGTATCATCAAAGCTCGATTTGCTGACGCATCTCGTCGACAAGGTCGATCACCTGATCATCGGCGGCGGCATGGCGAACACGTTTTTGGCTGCGCGTGGGGTCGATGTCGGCAAGTCACTCTGCGAGCATGATCTGATCGCTACGGTGGAAGGCATTTTCGATGCCGCCGAGCGTGCCAACTGCACGATCCATCTGCCCTATGACGTTGTGGTCGCCAAGGAGTTTCGCGCCAATCCGCCGGTGCGCACCGTCAATGTTCACGAAGTCGCCGCTGATGAGATGATTCTCGATATCGGCCCCGCCGCGACAGAGGCACTTGCCGATGTGCTCAAGACCTGCCGGACGTTGGTGTGGAACGGACCGCTCGGTGCGTTCGAGACCCCACCGTTCGACATCGCGACGGTCGCGCTGGCGCGGACTGCAGCCGCGCTTACACAGAGCGGCTCACTGGTGTCCGTGGCGGGGGGTGGCGATACAGTGGCTGCGCTCAACCAGGCGGGCGTGGCCGACGACTTCACCTTCGTGTCCACCGCCGGCGGCGCGTTTCTTGAGTGGATGGAAGGTAAGACGCTGCCCGGCGTAGCGGCACTTTTGCACGGCTGATCGTCATCGCGAACTATTGATGCGACTTTCCCGGCAAGCTGTGCTACGGCGTTGCCATCACTCGAGTACCCCATCTTCTTCTCCCGTGACTGAGAGACCTGTGCGCTCCCTGTAAAAGTCCCTGAGGAGCGGTGTTCGTGGATCTCAATTATCTTTTCCGGCGTGAGCAGATTTCGCTCGTCAACGCAGAGCGTGCAGATGGCCGCAGCGCGCGCGCCGCGCATGCCGCTTTGGCGCGCGGCTATGCAAAGCTGATCGCGGAAAAACACACCCGTTACCGTTTTCGCAAGGCGCCGGTACTGCCGACGTCCTGCTAACCGCTTCGGCGCGTCGGCCGGGGCCGGGCGACACGCCGTCTTCTCAATATCGGCCCCAACCGGTGTGACCCACAACAATGTGGCGCCGGATCTACTCAAGGAACTACGACTATGCCGATTGGCACCGTGAAATTCTTCAACGCCGACAAGGGCTATGGCTTTATTGCACCCGAGGATGGCGGCAATGACGCTTTCGTGCACATCAGTGCCGTTGAAGCAGCTGGCATGCGCACGCTCGACAAGGAACAGCGCGTTTCTTACGAGCTGGAGCAGGATCGCCGCGGCAAGATGTCTGCGGTCAATCTCTCCGCAGCATGATTGATCAAGGGGGGCAGGGCGATCGCTCGGCTCCCCTTTTTCATATGACCAATCCCCATTCGAGGAGGGCCGTGATGACGACCACTGCACCCTTTTGCCGCGAGCGCGCCGAACAGGCCGCCGCTGATGCCGCGCTGGCTACCCTCGACAACGTCCGCGATCGTTATCTCCGCGCTGCCAAGGCGTGGGACGAAATGGCGACCCGTGCGGAAAAAACCGCCGAGCGTCGCGCCGTGAACGAAGATGCCAAGATGGCTGCCGAGCACGCCTGACCGCCGAGCGCGTTTTTGCAACACCACAGGCGTTGCCCCCTGATCATCACGCCGCTAACAGCCGCGTAGATACCGCAAAAAAGCGAAGGGGATACCGATGACGCCGACCGTGAAGGCGATTCTCGCCAATTACGAATCCGATTCACCCGGCGTGAAGGCGAATCTGGCGCGTATCCTGATGCAGGGCCGCCT
>CAZWAL010000191.1:0-5248 GCA_964631905.1 uncultured Stakelama sp. | reverse complement strand
TGATCAGCGAGTGGCCCGTCTTCCACATCAGTGGTTCGCCGCCCAGCTCGCGAACGCGATCGAACAGCATCTGGCTCGCCTTCACATCGGCGATGATCGTGGCGCCGGGCAGTTCCTTCAGCACCGGTACCGCCAGAATGGACAGGATCTGATCGCCCCAGATCACGCGGCCCTCGCCGTCGATCGCGCCGATCCGATCGCCGTCGCCGTCAAAAGCCAGGCCGAAATCGAGCTTCTTCTCCGCGACGAGCCTTTTGAGATCAGCCAGATTCGCCTCGTCAGTGGGATCGGGATGATGGTTGGGAAAATCGCCGTCGACATCGGTGAACAGCAAATGATGCTCGCCGGGGAGCAGCTTGGTCAGCTTCTCGATCACCGGCCCCGACGCGCCGTTGCCGGCATCCCAGCCGATCCGGTAGGCGCCGCCAGCATAGCCCGCGATCAGCCGCCCCACATAATCATCGACCAGATCGACATCGGTGACAGTGCCTTCGCCCGTCTCCCAATCGCCGTCAGCCGCCAGCCGTGCCAGATCCTGAATGTCCGCGCCGAAAAACGGCAGGTGCTGAAGCACCATCTTGAAGCCATTATACTCAGCCGGGTTATGGCTGCCGGTAATCTGGATGCCACCATCCACTTCTAACGTCGCTTCGGCATAATAGAGCATTGGAGTCGGCCCCATGCCGACGCGTACGACATCGACCCCGGATGCCGTCAGTCCCTCGATCAGCGCAGCTTCGAGGGCGGGTGAGCTGTGCCGCCCGTCATATCCCACCGCAACGCGGGTGCCGCCCACCCGGCGTATCCGGGTGGCAAAGCCGCGCCCGATCGCGCGGGCATCGGCCTCGCCCAGGGTTTTGCCGACGATGCCGCGAATGTCATATTCGCGCAGCGAGGTGCGATCGAATTGGTGGGTCATGGGTTTGGTCCTTCGGGGATAAGGAGAGATATCGGCTGCTATTCGGCGCTGCGTTTCAGCAACACATCGCGCGCCATATTGATCCGTCTGGCGAGTTCCGCCGATCCACCGCGATCGGGATGGACGGCGCTGACAAGCTTGCGGTGCGCGCTTCGGATTTCGTCCGGGCCTGCGCCCGCGCCGATGCCCAGGATCGCGCGTGCTTCGGTTTCGTCAAGCCTAGGGCGCGGCGTCATCAACCGGCGCAACCACAAGCCGGTGCCGATCGCGAGTGCGGCGATCAAAAGCAGTTTCATCATCAGGCGAATGCCATCAGGCGAACAGGGGCAGGGCGGGTTCGGGAAGCGCGAGCGCTGACATCATCTCGCGCAGTTCCTGCCGCGCGGCGACATGCGCCAGCCCCATTTCGCCAAAATCGCGTGAATCGATCATCGTCAGGCCCTTGGGGAAAAGCTCGCGGTAGATGACGCGCTCGCCAAGGCCGGGAATGATCCGAAATCCCACCCGCTTCGCCAGTTGATCGAGCGCATCGGATACACGGCGCATATTGCGTGCCTCGATATGCTGGAGCCGGTTGCGCAGCACGACCCAGTCGATCGTCGATCCGTCGGCCTTGGCGCGGGCCTTGCGCGCGTCCCAGATCAATTCGGCATAAAAGCTGGGGCGGGTGACCTTATAGGTGATCGGGTCGACCTGGCCGATCAGATCGAAATCGACGAAACTGTCGTTCATCGGTGTGACGAGGGTGTCGGCGCGCTGCGCGGCCATGCGGGCGAAGCGATCGTCGCGTCCGGGCGTGTCGATCACCAGAAAATCCACATCGGCAATCAGTTCATCAAGCTGTTCGGTAAAGCGGGGCAGGCTCTCGCCGTCATGTGTCAAATGGCGTGGCATTGGCAGCTCGCGACCAATGCGCTTCACCGTTTCGGCGCGATTGTCGAAATATCGACCCATCGTGCGCTGACGGTGGTCGAGATCATAGGCCGCAACGCGTGCCCCGCGCGCCGCCAGGGCAATCGCAACATGCACCGCGGTCGTTGACTTGCCGGTGCCGCCCTTTTCGTTAGCGAACACGATAACATGTGCTTTGCCCGGTTCGCCAGACGACTCCCTGCTAGACAACCCGACTGCATCCTTTGTTAAAGCATTTGATGTGTTGATCGTTCGTTCGGGCCCCCATAGAAGGCCCGCCCCGTCCATATCGAAGGCCACCCCTACGTGCAAACCATCCGTCAGCTTGTTTCCCTGCGTGAGACGATTGCAACGCTGCGCGGTGAAGGCGCACGGATCGCGCTGGTGCCGACGATGGGGGCGCTCCATGCCGGGCATATCGCGCTGATCGAAGCCGCCAAGCTGGTGGCGGACAAGGTGGTCGCATCCATCTTCGTCAATCCAAGGCAATTCGCCCCCGGCGAGGATCTGGCCCGGTACCCCCGCCGCGAACAGGCGGATGCGCGGATGCTCGCCGATGCTGGTTGTTCGGTGCTGTGGATGCCGGGCGTCGAGGAAATGTACCCGGCGGGTTTTGCGACGAACATCACTGTAAGCGGCGTAAGCGACGGTCTCGATGGTGCAGCACGGCCGGGCCATTTCGATGGCGTGGCGACGGTGGTGGCCAAGCTGTTCAACCAGGTCGGCGCCGATGTGGCGTTGTTCGGGGAAAAGGATTTCCAGCAGCTCGCCGTGATCCGGCGGATGGTCGCCGATCTGAATCTGCCGATCGAGATCATCAGCGTGCCCACCCAGCGCGATGATGACGGGCTCGCGCTGTCCTCCCGCAATATCTACCTCGCGCCCGAAGATCGCGCGCGCGCGGTTGCCCTGCCGCGTGCGCTGGGCGTTGCCGCCCGGGTGATCGGGCAGGGCGGCGATGCCGTGCAGGCGCTCGCTACGGCGCGCGAGGCGTTGCTGTCGGGTGGATTCGATACGGTCGATTATGTCGAGCTGATCGACGCCGAAACGCTGGAGCCGCTGCCCGATCCGGCACGCCCCCGCCGCCTGCTGGCAGCTGCGCGGATCGCCGGCACCCGGCTGATCGATAACATCGCGGTGGAGCCCATCGCGACCACCTGAAAAACCAGCGGAAAATTGGGGTTAACGGCGTTAACCATTTGTTGACCGTGTTTCGGCCAGAACCTGTGATGCCAAATGGGGCATCAAAAGGGGTGGCGAAAATGGGCAACAGCCTGAAGAGCGCAACGTTCCTGATCGAAAGCCGGATCGCCGATGCGGCGCGCGGGGATTACAGCGCCTGTTACGACCTGGGGATCGTCTATTCGACGGGCGCGGCCGGGGTGGGCATCGACCTGATCGAGGCGCATAAATGGTTCAATCTGGCAGCCGTTGCCGGCAGCGAAGCAGCGCAGCAATGCCGCGCCGACATCGCCGAAGACATGACCGCGCGCGAGATTGCCGAAGCACAGCGCGCTGCCCGCGCGTTCCTGCAACAGACGAGCCGCCGCGCCGCCTGAGTTTTTCCGCCGACCGGGCCTGATTTACCCGGCGGTGAATAGCGCATAGGTTCCTCCCGACATTATCGGGAGTGGGGCCATGCATCTGATCATTACCGCACTGACAGCGGCATCGCTTGCGATCCTGCTCGTCCTGCTGGCGCTCAACACGATCCGCCTGCGCATGAAATATAGCGCCGCCTTTGGCGATGGCGGGCATCAGGACCTCGTGTCCTCAATCCGCGCACACGGCAATCTCGCCGAATATATGCCGATCGGCATCACGCTCATTGGCTTGCTTGAAGCGAGCGGAGTCGATTTCACGATCCTGGCAGGGCTTGCGGGCGGCTTTGTCGTATGTCGCGTGCTCAACGCAATCGGCCTGTTCAATCCGCCTGGACCACCGGGGCCAGCGCGATCGATCGGCATTGTCGGCACGTTGCTGATACTGCTCGGGATGGCGGGGTGGCTGATCGTTGTGGTGCTGGGGCCGATCCTCGCCCCATAGATCGCCGCCACCGTCATTCCCGCGAAAGCGGGAACCCAGCCTTTGCTCGACCGTCGCCAAGGCAGCTGGATCCTCGCCTTCGCGGGGGTGACGGTAGTATATTAACCCTTTGCTGCGGCTTTCTTCGCTGGCTTTTTTGCGGTGACCTTTTTCGCCGGCGCCTTCTTGACCGGCTTCTTGCTCTTCTTTGCAGGCGCAGCGGCTGCCCGCGCATCGATCAATTGCGCGGCCTCCTCCAGCGTCAGCGCGTCCTTCTCGATCGTCTTGGGGATCGTCGCGTTGGTCGTTCCATCGGTGACATAGGGGCCATAGCGCCCCTCCATCAGCTTGATCTCAAGCTCGGTGCGCGGATGAAGCCCAAGCATCTTGAGCGGTGCCTGGCTCCCGCGCTGCGGCCGCCCGCCGCCTGCCGCCGCTTCGGCAAGTTTCACCACGGCGGCGTTCATGCCGGTTTCGAACACCTCGGCGGTGGATGTCAGCCGACCATATTTGCCGTTATGCGCCAGATAGGGGCCATAACGCCCGATCGACGCGGTGATCGGCTCGCCGGTTTCAGGGTGGAGGCCGATGGTGCGCGGCAGGCTGAGCAGCTTCAATGCCCAATCGAGATCGAGCTCGCCGGGCAGATCCTTGGGGATCGATCCGCGCTTCGCCTCTTTGCCGTCACCAAGCTGCACATAAGGCCCGAACCGACCGGAGCGCCGCGACACCTCAAGCCCGGTTTCGGGATCAGTGCCGAGCACTTCAGGCCCGGTATCGTCGCCCTCACCCCCGCCCGGCTGTGCGAAGCGGCGGGTATATTTGCATTCGGGATAGTTGGAGCAGGCCACAAACGCGCCGAACTTGCCGCCGCGCAGCGCGAGTCGCCCGACCTGGCAATTGGGGCACAACCGCGGGTCCGATCCGTCTTCCTTCACGGGAAACAGATAGGGCTCAAGGAAGGTGTCGAGCTCAGCGGTCACCTCGGATGGCTTGAAGTCCATCACTTCGGTGGTGCGCGGCTTAAAATCCTTCCAGAACGCTTCGAGCACCGCCTGCCACTGCGCGCGGCCGCCCGATACCTCGTCGAGCTCGTCCTCAAGCCCCGCCGTAAAGTCATAACCGACATATTTCTGGAAGAACCGCTCCAGAAACGCCGTCACCAGCCGCCCGCTCTCCTCGGCGAAAAAGCGGTTCTTCTCAACGCGGACATAGGCGCGGTCTTTCAGCGTCTTGATGATCGACGCATAGGTCGAAGGCCGTCCAATGCCGAGCTCTTCGAGCCGTTTGACCAGCGAGGCTTCGGAATAGCGCGGCGGCGGCTGGGTGAAATGCTGTTCGGCATTTACTGCTTTCTTGGCTGGGGCATCGCCCTCGCGCAGGCGCGGCAGG
>CAZWAL010000190.1:0-5283 GCA_964631905.1 uncultured Stakelama sp. | reverse complement strand
GCGCGAGTTCTTCGACGCGGGGGAGGTTGTCGGTCAGCGTATCGTCGTCGAAGAACAATTCCTGCATCTGCGGGAATTCCTTCAGGACGTATTTCACTTCCTCGATCACATGCGGGATCGTGCGGACGCGGTAATTATGCCCGCCCACCGTCTGCGGCCAGAGGCAGAAGGTGCAGCGGCTCTTGCAGCCGCGCCCGGTGTAGAAGCTGACATAAGGATGCTTCAGATAACCGATGAAGTAATTCTCCATCTTCAGATCGCGCTTGTAGATCGGCGAGACGAAGGGAAGCTGGTCCATGTCCATCAGCACTTCGCGATCCTCGTTATGGATCACGACGCCGTCGTCATTGCGGTAGCTGATGCCCTTGATGTCCGCAAAAGGGATTTCCTTGGCGACATCGAGAATCGTGAAATCGAACTCGTTGCGTGCGACAAAATCGACCGTCGGCGCATGTTCCATCGCCCAGGCGGCATCGACCGCGACGGTCGCGCCGATAAACCCGACCTTCAGCTTGGGGTTCAGCTCTTTCATCATCCCAGCCACGCGGACGTCCTGTTTGAAGCCGGGGGTGGAGGTGTGGATGATCACCAGATCATGCGCGATCGCTTCGTGCTTGATGTCATCAAAGCTCTGGTCATGCGCGGGGGCATCGATTAGCTTCGATCCGGGCACGAGCGCGGCGGGTTGCGCCAGCCAGGTCGGATACCAGAACGACTTGATCTCTCGCTTGGCCTGATAGCGCGAACCGGCACCGCCATCGAATCCGTCGAACGAAGGTGCCTGCAGGAACAGCGTGCGCATCATGGCCGGGGAACTTTCTTCACGATTTTAGTCTTCCGTCGCGAGTTACCCGGAATTGCGAGCCCCGCCAATCGACTTTGTGCACGAAGAATGTGGCGCAAAACAGCGCGAAAGACAGCAGGTCTCGAAATGGCACCAGCATCAGCGGCCCGGATACGCTGCCAGCCGCGATGTCCATGCGCAGCCGGACGAGCGCGCGGGAGGCGAAGGCGGCGGCGAGCACGGCCCATCCGACCGTCGAAAATCCGGCCAGCGCCGCGCCGATCAGCGCCATTGGCAGCGTGTGGACGACCAGGCTTCCCGCGAAACCGGCGGGGTCGATTCGGAAGATCGTCACCGTCCAGCGCAGCTCGTGGCGTGCCAACGCCGGCAGGGTCGGTTCCGAACAGCCATGCGTGATGTAGAAGGGCGGCAGTACGGTCCGTAGCTCGAGCGCGCGCACCGCCTCCCCCATTTCATAATCATCGGCGAGCACATCGCCGAACGCCGCAAATCCGCCGATTCGGCCAAGCGTTTCTCGCGTGAATGCCATGGTCGGCCCCAATGTCGGCTTGGCCATGCCGAGCGCCACCCCCATCAACACGCTGGGCATGAACCGATAGGACAAATCCATCGCGGCCAGCACGGACCATACCCCGGCATCGCCCCGCCCGACATGCAGACAGCTGGCAAGCCCCACGCCCGGCTCAGCGAGCGCGCCCGCAAGGCGGCGGAGGGTATCCGGCGCCCAATCGACATCGCTGTCGGCGATCACCACCAGCGGATGGCGACCAACCTCGTCCATATTGGCAAGGTTGGAGAGCTTGTTGTTCGTGCCCCAGCGGCGATCGCTGATGACGATGTCGATATCGGCCTCTGGGTAGCGCGCCCGCACCTCGGTTATCACCGCAAGCGCCGGATCATTGGGGTTACGGGTGCCGAAGATGATCTGGACGGGGCCAGGATAATCCTGCGCGAACAGGGCGGCGAGATTGGCAGCGAGCGCGGGTTCGGTGCCATGGATTGGCTTCAGCACGGTGACGGCAGGCCATTCGGCAAGATCCGGCACTGCTCCCGGCGCGCGGATAAGGCACGCAGCGGCGATGTTGAAGATTGCGCCTGCCACCGCCACGGTCATCACCAGGATCGAGGCGATCGTCAGCACCATTTTAGTCCGTCTTCCCTCCGCAACACGGCTTTCCATCCCGCCCCCGCGGCGTCTAGGGAGAAATTGAGGCCAAGGGGAGCGTTAATGGATTTCACGGGCGTTCCGGTGCTGGTGACGGGGGCGAGCGGCTTTGTCGGCTCGGCGGTCGCGCGGGCGCTGGCGGCGCGCGGCGCTGACCTCCGCCTGCTGGTACGCCGCGACAGTGACCGCACCAATACCGCTGATCTCCGCGCCGATCTGATCGAAGGCGATATCCGCGACGAAGCATCTGTGCTGCGGGCCGCGACTGGCGCGCGCTATCTGTTTCATGTTGCCGCGGACTATCGGCTCTGGGCGCCCGACCCGGAAGATATTGTCCGCAACAATCGCGCCGGCACGCTCGCGGTGATGAACGCCGCCCGCGCCGCCGGGATCGAACGGATCGTCTATACGTCGAGCGTTGCGACACTGCTGCCCGATGATCACGGTGCCGCCGACGAAACGCGCCCGGCCACCCCCGAACAGGCAGTCGGCGCATATAAACGCAGCAAGGTGGTCGCCGAACGGCTGGTCGAGGCGATGGTGGCGAATGGTTTGCCGGCCGTGATCGTCAATCCCTCCACCCCGATCGGCCCGCGCGATGTGAAGCCGACGCCGACCGGGCGAATCGTGGTGGAGGCCGCCAATGGCAAGATGCCAGCCTTTGTCGAAAGCGGGCTGAACCTGGTGCATGTCGACGATGTCGCGGCGGGGCATTTGCTCGCGCTGGAAAAGGGGCAGATCGGCGAGCGCTATGTGCTCGGCGGGCAGGACGTGACACTGCGCGCGATGCTGGCCGAAATCGCCCGGATCATTGGCCGCAAAGCGCCGACAATCAGCATCCCGCGCACGCTGCTGTTCCCGATGGCGCATGCCAATGAAGCGATTGCGCGGTTGACCGGTGGCGACCCGTTTCTGACGGTCGATTCGCTGAAAATGGCGGCGCACAACATGTATTACTCGTCAGCCAAAGCTGAAGGCGAGCTTGGTTATCGGGCGCGGCCCTATCCGGAAGCACTGTCGGATGCGATTGCGTGGTTCCGTGCGGCGGGGAAGATCACGTGATCGCGCTTATCGCAGGCGGAATCGCGCTCGCAGTATGGCTGGTGCTGGTGTTTGCTCGCGATGGCTTTTGGCTGACGGCGGAACGCGACACACGGGGCTTGCCAGCCGCTCCTGATGTTTGGCCCGCCGTAACCGCTGTGGTCCCCGCTCGCGACGAGGCGGACGTGATCGCACAATCGATCGGCAGCCTGATCGTGCAGGATTATCCTGGGACTTTCCGCGTAATCCTCGTGGATGATAACTCCAGCGACGGGACCTCGGATGTTGCGCGAGGATTGGTCGATGTGAGTCACCGCCTCACCATCATCACCGGCCAACCCCTCGCCCCCGGCTGGACGGGCAAGCTCTGGGCGGTGTCGCAGGGCATCGCCGAAGCGGGCGACACCCCCGATTATCTCTGGCTAACCGATGCCGATATCGCGCATGCGCCTGACACCCTGCGTACGCTCGTCACCCGCGCGGTCGGCGAGCAGCGTGTCCTCGTCTCGCTGATGGCGCGGCTGCGGTGCGAAAGCCTGGCGGAACGTGCGCTGATCCCCGCTTTCGTATGGTTTTTCCAGATGCTCTACCCGTTCGGCGCGGTGAACAAGCCGACCGGCGTCGGCGCGGCGGCGGGCGGCTGCATGCTTGCCAATCGCGGAGCGCTGGAGCGCGCGGGCGGCATTGCCGCGGTGCGCGGGGCATTGATCGACGATTGTGCGTTCGGCGCGCTGATGAAGCGGCAGGGTCCGGTATGGCTGGGGCTGACCGATCGATCGGTGAGCATCCGGGTGTACGACACATGGGCGTCAGTTGCAGCGATGATTTCGCGATCAGCCTATGCGCAGCTCAACTATTCGCCGGTGCTGTTGATGGGCACCTTGTTTGGGCTCGGGTTGATTTACCTCGGCCCGGTCTTGCTCACTCTGTTCGGGCACGGCTATGCCCAAGCCTTGGGATTTGGGGCTTGGGCATTGATGGCAATCGCGTTTC
Source organism: uncultured Stakelama sp. (assembly GCA_964631905.1). Classification (GTDB taxonomy): domain Bacteria; phylum Pseudomonadota; class Alphaproteobacteria; order Sphingomonadales; family Sphingomonadaceae; genus Sphingomonas. Next base: position 1,279 of record CAZWAL010000190.1, on the reverse strand, counting down.
AACCAATGCTTCGCTTCTACCGCCGATCGCCGCTGTGGGGCGTGGCCCTGCCCGGAATCGCGATTTACTATGCAGGCTGCACCTTTGCTTCGGCCTGGGCGCATTGGCGCGGGCGCGGCGGGATGTGGAAGGGCCGCGCGCAGGCGGCAATCGGCGCATGACCGCCCCCGCCACTCAAAGCGCTGCCTCGCTCGCCTCCGGCAAAGGGCACAAGGACGAGAATTTCCCCGTCGCCAGCTTCATGCTGAAGCGCGAACACCGCGCGCCCGTGATGGCCTTCTACCATTTCGCGCGGGCCGCAGATGACGTGGCGGACAATGAATCCGCCCCGGCCGAGGAACGGCTGGCGGTGCTGGGCGCAATGCGATCCACCCTGGCTGGGACCAGTGACGTCAATGCCGAGGCACGCGATTTGCGCGTGGTGCTGGCCGAGTATAAACTTTCGCCCCAGCATGGCCTCGATCTGCTGACCGCATTCGAGCAGGACTGTACCGTCAACCGGATGGCGACCTGGGACTCGCTCATCGATTATTGCCGCGTCTCCGCAATGCCGGTCGGGCGTTACGTGCTCGACGTGCATCATGAGAACCGCAGCACCTGGGCAGCATCGGACGCGCTGTGCGCCGCGCTGCAGGTAATCAATCATCTGCAGGATTGCGGGAAGGATTATCGCGCGATCGACCGCATCTATATCCCGCTCGACATGCTGGCGGCAGCGGGGGCATCGGTTGAGGAACTGGGGGCAGAGCGCGCGTCCCCTGCCCTTCGATCGGTGATCGTGGAGATGGCGCAGCGGACGCTGGTACTGCTGAAGCAATCATCGGTGTTTTCGGGGCAGATCAAGGACAAGCGGCTCGCGGTGGAAGTCGCGATCATCCAGCGACTCGCCGAAAGCCTCACCAGGCGACTGATCACGCATGATCCGCTGAGCGAGCGGGTCCACCACGGCAAGGCGGAGATGGCCGGGCTCGCCGCCTTGGCTGCAGTAAAAAGGCTGCTGGCATGAACCCCGATAATACGCCCGCCGCGCTGCAAGCCCAGGTTTCCGGCAGCAGCTTTTATGCCGGGATGCGGGTGCTGCCCAAGGCCGAGCGCGAAGCAATGTATGCCGTCTACGGTTTCTGCCGGATCGTCGACGACATCGCCGATGATGAGGAGGGTGACCGCGCCGACCGGGCCGCGGCGCTCGACCTGTGGCGCGCCGATATCGAGTCGCTCTACGCCGGCGGCGATCCTGGTCGCGCGGCGCTGGTGGCGGAGGCGGTGCGGCGGTTCAAGC
>CAZWAL010000189.1:0-5291 GCA_964631905.1 uncultured Stakelama sp. | reverse complement strand
GGAATTCGGTGGTGCGCAGGAACATCCGCGTGCGCATTTCCCAGCGCACGACATTAGCCCATTGGTTGATCAGAACGGGCAGATCCCGCCAGCTCTGGACCCAACGCGCAAAGGCGGTACCGATCACTGTCTCCGATGTCGGCCGAACGACCAGTGGCTCCTCCAGCTTGGCGCTGGGATCTGGCACGAGCCCGCCCTTGCCATCAGCGATCAGCCGGTGGTGGGTAACGACCGCCATTTCCTTGGCAAAGCCGTCGACATGCTCGGCCTCTTTCTCAAAATAACTCAGCGGGATGAACAGCGGGAAATAGCAGTTTTCATGCCCCGTTGCCTTGATCTGATCATCGAGCAGGCGCTGGATGCGCTCCCAGATACCATAGCCCCATGGTCGGATGACCATGCACCCGCGCACGCCCGATTCCTCGGCCAGATCGGCCTCGGTGATGACGGATTGATACCAAGCGGAGAAATCGGCCTCGCGCGTAACGGGGAGTGCGTGTTTGATCATGGCACGCCGATTAGCGGGAGTTTACGCGTTCGTCACCCCGCCAAGGCGTCACCGGGGTTGTTGCAGCACGCCGCTTTGCGCATAGCCACCCGCCATGGCCGCCGCGTCCCCCGATCGCATCCTGCTCGCCGTCACGCTGCGGCTGATGTCGGCCGCGCTGTTCGCCAGCATGAACGCGCTAATCAAATTGTGCGAGACGAGCGGGGCGGGCTTTGGCGAGATCATTTTCTTCCGGCAATTCGGCGCGGCACTCCTGATGACCGTTGTGCTCGCCACCGGCCCGGGCTTCGCCTCGGTCAAGACCGAGCGGTTTGGCGCGCATGTGCTTCGCACCGCAATGGGCCTTACGGCGATGACCTTTACCTTCAACGCCATCCTGATGCTGCCGCTGGCCGAATCGACGACAATCGGCTTCACCATGCCGATTTTTGCGACCATCTTAGGGGCGCTCATTCTGCGCGAGCCGACCGGATGGCATCGCTGGGCGGCGGTGATTACGGGCTTTATTGGCGTGCTGATCGTCGCGCAGCCGGGCGGGAGTGCATTCCCGCTTCTCGGTGCGCTGAGCGGCCTTGCCGCAGCGATGACGACCGCGAGTGTCTCCATCCTGTTGCGGACGATCGCCAAGACCGAGGCGACGCTGACGACGGTGTTCTGGTTCTCCACGCTGTCGCTGGTGCCACTCGGCATCGTCTATGCGCTCGTCTGGCAGCCGCATGGAGCGCTGACCTGGGCATTGCTGTTGGGCGTCGGCTTGGTCGGCGGGGTGGGACAACTGGCGATGACCGGCGCGATCCGGTTCGGCCCGGTTTCGGTGGTGCTGCCGATGGATTATTCGTCGCTGCTATGGGCGACGCTGTACGGCTGGCTGATCTTCAACGTGCTGCCCACCCCCGCCACCTGGATCGGTGCACCGATCATCATCGCGAGCGGGCTTTACATCGTGTGGCGCGAGCACGTCCGACGGCGCGAAACCGTGGAGGCGGTCATCGGCTGACCGTTCAGCCGCCCCAGCGCCACCGGCTCGCGAAGATGCCGATTGTCACCGGGAGCGTGCTGTAGGCAAAGGGCGCCGCCCAGGCGGTGGCGCGAAAGCTCGCCATCACGATCGAGGCCAGGCCAGTAACAGTCAGGATGGCCCAGATGATAATTTCACCGCGGACGCTTTGCCGGGCCTGCGATTGCAGCGCCGGATTACGCAGCGCATCCCAAAACAGCGCCATCGTCCTCACCGTCATCGCGACGAAGCCGATACCATAGATCTGGAACAGGCGGCCGATGCTGCCCGAGTAACGCGGGCCGATCCCAGACAGAAAATAAGCGAAGGACGCCGCCATCGCGCGCAGCTGGACGATGTAGATCAGTACGACAAAAACGAGGATGAGGCTGATCAGCATCGATCGCCAATCGCCGTCGCCGCGTAGCTTGCGCCAGCGGACATGGGTGTACCAGAACATCGCCAGAAAACCGAAGCCGATCGCAAAGGCCGGGATGGCGGCAAATGCACCCAGCAACGCATCCTGATCGCCTGCCGGTGCGCCCGCATTGGCGACCAGCAGCGTGACTGCAAAGGCAAAAGCCGCATCGGTAAACGCATCGAGCCGCTGGGTCGTGACGTCAGCCATGGCGGTACACCAGCACCAAATTGTTCGCGGGCATCTCGATAAGCCGGTCGAATGCCAGACCATGTGCTTCGGCCACTTCGGTCATCGCTTCGACTGTGCGTAATCCCCAGGCCGGATCTCGCGCGCGCAGTGATTCGTCGAACGCTTCGTTGCTGGGGGCGGTCGGCACCCCGTGGCGCCGATATGGCCCGTAAAGGATCAGCGGGCTGTCGCATGGTAACAGCCGCGTCGCGCCCGCCATCAAACCAAGCGTGGCCGCCCAGGGGCTGATATGGACCATATTGATGCAGAGTATGGCATCGGCATGATAGATGCCCCAATCGGCCGCTGCAGCATCGATGGCGATCGGTGGGCGGACATTGGCCAGCCCCTTCGTCCAGGCCGCGATCGAGGCGAGCGCCGACGGATCTGGATCACTTGGTTGCCACTGGTGACCGCACAATTCGTGCGCAAAATGCGCGACATGCTCACCGCTGCCGCTGGCGATTTCCAGGATCAGCCCGCTCACGGGGAGCACGTCCATCAGCACGGTGGCAATCGCTTCGCGGTTGCGCAGCGTTGCGGGCGCGTGTTTGCGCACATCGCCGGTATCTTCTGCCACGATCCACGGGGTAGGGTCAGCCATCATATGCCTCGCGCGTCGACTATGGGTTGGCTAAACCAGCAGCGTGGCTTTGCAAGGGGGAAGCAATGGCAGATGTCGATCGGGGTGCAGGCGTGCTGTTTCCACCGCCGCTGGTGTTCCTGGGGCTCGCGTTTCTGGGCCCGGTGATCGATCGGTTGCTTGGCCTGCCGCCGCTGCCCATCCCGGGCTGGCTGAGCATGGTGTTCCTCATCCCCGGCCTGACGCTGATCGGCATTGCGATCGGCCTGTTCCGGCGGCGCGGCGAAAATCCGGTGCCATCGACCCCGACCGAGGGAATCATCGATACCGGCATCTACGCGCGCACACGCAACCCGATGTATCTCGGCATGGCGGTGGCCTATCCGGGTGTGGCGATCCTGCTCGCCAGCATGCCGTCCCTGCTGCTGTGGCCGTTGGCGATCTTCCTGATCCGCACGCAGGTGATTGCGCGCGAGGAAAGCTATCTGGAGGAAAAATTCGGCACGTCTTATCTGGCGTACAAGGCGCGCGTAGGTCGCTGGTTTTAGGCTCGCCCTGCCCCGCGCCACACCGTGCGAGAGAGCAGCAGGTATAGAAACAAGCCCGCAGGTCCTGCCAGAAAAGTCAGCGCCAGGATCGGCGCCTGCACCACCCGGCCGATCCCGCGACGGTCGGCATCCTCCGCAATCCACAGTCCGGTGAACAGATCGAGCGCCAGATAATGCGTCCAGCCGGTCACCACGCCGCCATCGGTCGCGAAGATCGCGCGAATGCCCGCGATCGTCGTGAAATCAGGTGCCGGACCGCCGGTGTCACCGAACCCGACCGTCAGGGCAGTGGTGATCAGCACGACGTAAAAAAGGCTTAGCCCGCCTGCTCCCAAGAGTCGCAACCAGCCAACTGTCCCGAAGCGGCGCGGCGCGAGGATCAGGACGAGCCACAGCAACAAGGCTGCGGTGTTGACGATCTGGAACAGGATGGGCCAGTTCACGCTATTCCGCCGCCTCCGCCAATGGCGCATCCTTCCACACCAGCACCGGCTTGCGTGCCGCCAGTGTTTCGTCGAGCCGAGCGCGCGGGGCGAAGTGGGGGGCTGATTTCAGCGCCGGGTCACCGGCCTTGGCTCGGGTCGCCACGTGACGCAGCGCGCCGATGAACTGATCGAGCGCGGCTTTGCTCTCGGTCTCGGTCGGCTCGACCAGCATCGCACCGTGGACGACGAGCGGGAAATAGACCGTCATCGGGTGGAAGCCCTCATCGATCAGCCCCTTGGCGATATCGAGCGTGGTGAAGCCGTCGGCCATGCCATTATCGCTGAAGAGCGCCTCGTGCATGCACGGACCCGAGCCAGCGAACGGCGCGTCGAGCACATCCTCCAGGCTGCGCAGCACATAGTTGGCGTTGAGCACCGCATCCTCTGCCACCTGCCGCAGACCGTCCGCCCCGTGGCTGAGGATATAGGTGAGCGCCCGCGTAAACATGCCCATCTGTCCGTGGAAAGCAGTCATCCGCCCAAAGCTGTTCATCGGCGCGCCGAAATGCTCACGTTCAAAAGCATCGGCATCTGCCTCCTCGATGAGGTGCACGACGCCGTCGGCGGTGCGCGCCGTGTATGGCAAAGGACCGAATGGCGACAGCGCTTCCGAAAGCACCACTGGCCCCGAGCCCGGGCCGCCGCCGCCGTGTGGCGTCGAAAAGGTCTTGTGCAGGTTGATGTGCATCGCATCGATGCCGAGATCGCCCGGCCGCACGCGCCCGACAATCGCGTTGAAGTTCGCGCCGTCGCAATAGACGTAGCCGCCTGCCGCATGCACCGCGTCCGAAATCTCTTTCAGGTCGCGCTCGAACAAACCGCAGGTGTTGGGGTTGGTGATCATGACGCCTGCAACATCCGGCCCCAACCGGGCCTTGAGCGCGGCGGTATCGACGCGGCCTTCGGGCGTTGCGGGAATATCCTCGACCGAATAGCCCGCGAACGCCGCCGTCGCGGGGTTCGTACCATGCGCCGATTCAGGCACCAGGATGACGTTGCGATGCCCCTCCCCGCGCGCTTCCAGCGCTGCCTTGATGCACAGAATGCCGCACAGCTCGCCATGGGCGCCCGCCTTGGGGCTCATGGCGACGCCGTGCATGCCGGTCAGCTTGATCAGCCACATTGCGAGTTCGTTGATCACACCAAGCGCACCCTGCACGGTATCGACCGGCTGGAGCGGGTGAATATCGGCGAACCCCGGCAGCCGCGCCATTTTTTCGTTTAGGCGCGGATTGTGCTTCATCGTGCAGCTGCCGAGCGGGAAGAAGCCGAGGTCGATCCCGTAATTCTGGCGGCTGAGACGGGTGTAGTGGCGCACCGTTTCCGGCTCGGACAGGCCCGGCAGGCCAATTGTCCGTTCGCGCGCCAGCCCGCCGAGGCGACTTGCCGCAGGGGCCACATCGGCAATATCGACACCCGTCGTATCGCTATCGCCGATCTCGAAGATCAGTGCTTCTTCCAGCATCAGGCCTTTGTTGCCGGTGAAGGTGGCTGGGCCATCGGCCTTGCTATCACCGAGTT
>CAZWAL010000188.1:0-5299 GCA_964631905.1 uncultured Stakelama sp. | reverse complement strand
CGCAGCGAAGTCGAAGCCGCGGCCGATATCGCCACCCGCGCCAGCGGCCAGGCGGGGGCGGCGGTTGGCATGTCAGAAACTTTGTCCGAACATGCCAAGTCCATCGAATCGATCCTCGGGCTGATCCGCGACATTGCCGGGCAGACCAATTTGCTGGCGCTGAACGCGACGATCGAGGCGGCGCGGGCAGGCGATGCAGGGCGCGGCTTTGCCGTCGTCGCGCAGGAAGTGAAATCGCTCGCGAACCAGACCGCGCGCGCCACTGACGATATCGCGGCCAAGATCGCCGCGATCCAGTCCGCCACGCGGTCCACGGTTGAAACCAACGCCTCGATCCGCTCCACCGTGGCAGAGGTACAGGCATCGGCCGAAAAAATCCGCCGCGCGATGGAAATGCAGGCACAGACCGTCACCGCCATAACCGCATCGGTCGATGAAACCGCGCTGGCCGCCGATTCGATGTCGAACACGATCGCCGCAATCCGCGAAGATACCGAAACAGTGGCCAGCGATATCGACCGGGTCGGGCTTGGCTTTGACGCCTTCGACGCCCGGTTAAGCACGCTGAAGACGACGGCGAGCGACTTCATTTCGAAAGTCGCCGCGTAAGGAAGAGGAATTGAGCTGATGGCCAGTGTTCGTCAGACGAATCTAGGCGGTTGGAGTGGCGGCACACGCACGGCTGCCGAATGTGTGGGTGATTACGACTGGGATAAGGCAATCGGGCCCGGTGCCGCCGAAATCTCGCGTCTGATCGAAGGATCGGAAGCGGTGATCTCCGCGGCGTTCTGGGAACATTATCTGTCGCTGCCCGTGACCGAGCATATCCGACGCATCATGACCAACGACATCCTAGCCATTCGCGTGCAGAAAAGCGCAAAATATACGCGCTCTAAATATGCCGATCCATTTGGCGACAAATGGATGCAAACCGCCTTGAACCACGCCAATGAAACGCATGAGAGCAAGGTGCCGCTACCCGCGCTGCTATCCTCGCTCAGCTTTGCGCACAGCCGCACGCTCGAGATTCTGGCCGAAAAACTGAACGGCGACAGCCAGCGGACCCAGCAGCTCGCCGATATCATCCAACGGCTCGCGCTGGTCGAGGCCGATGTGATGACAACGCATCTCGGCATGCGCGACGCACAAGTCGCGCGCGATGAACGCCGCAGCCGATCCGCTCAGTTCAGCGAAAGCATTGCGGCATCGATCGAAGGAACCGCCGCGCTTGGCAACCGCATTCGCGTGCAGGCGCAGACCGCATCGAGTTCAACGCGCGGGATGTTGGGCAAGACGTCGGAGGTCGCCGCAGCCGCAGAAGAATCCGCTCTGGCAATGCGCGAAGCAGCACAGACCGCCGCCGGGCTGATCCACGCAATCGAGGATGTTCGCAGCGAAGTCGAAGCAGCCGCCGATATCGCGACCCGGGCCAGCGAGCAGGCGGGCGTTGCGGTCGGCATGTCCGAAGCACTGTCCGATCATGCAAAGTCGATCGAATCGATCCTCGGGCTGATCCGCGACATCGCCGGGCAGACCAATTTGCTCGCGCTGAATGCGACGATCGAGGCGGCACGTGCAGGGGACGCGGGGCGCGGCTTTGCCGTCGTCGCGCAGGAAGTGAAATCGCTGGCCAACCAGACCGCGCGCGCAACCGATGATATTGCTGGCAAGATCGCCGCAATCCAGCACGCAACGCGCTCGAGCGTCGATACCAGCGCCTCGATCCGCTCCACCGTTGCCGAGGTACAGGCATCCGCCGACAAGATCCGCCGGGCGATGGAAACCCAGGCGCAGACCGTCATTGCGATTACCGCATCGGTCGATGAAACCGCGCTTGCCGCCGATTCGATGTCGAGCACGATCGCCACGATCCGCACCGATACCGAAGCGGTCGCCAGCGATATCGATTCGCTTGAACGGGCGTTCGGCGAAGTCGATGACAAGCTCGGCGGGCTGAAGGGTGCCGCCGATACCTTCTCGGCGAGCGTGGCGGCGTAACGCACCACCACTTGCTGTCGGGGTGACGAACGGGCGGAACGCGGCTAATCGGCCGCAATGACCAACATTCTTCTTACCGGTTCAAGCCGCGGCATCGGTGCCGCCATTGCGACCACGCTTGATCAACCCGGCATCGCGCTGATCGGCCATGGCACAAGCAGCGGCATCCCCGCGGATTTCGCCGATCCCGCCGGACCCGCCGCGCTGTGGCAGGCGGCGCTCGACCAGCTTGGCGGGCAGATCGACGTCCTGATCAACAATGCCGGGGTGTTCGAGGAAAACCCGATCGATCAGGATGACGACGCCTGGCTCGCCAACTGGAATCGGACGATGCAGGTCAATCTGACCGCCTCCGCTGCGCTCTGCCGGCTCGCGGTGCAACACTGGCAGGATCGCAAGGCGCCGGGTCGGATCGTCAACATCGCCAGCCGCGCCGCCTATCGTGGCGACAGCCCAGCACACTGGCATTATGCCGCGTCGAAGGCCGGAATGGTCGCCATGACCAAAACGATTGCGCGCGGCTATGCGCGGGACGGCATCCTGGCGTTCGCGATCTGCCCCGGCTTCACGATGACCGGCATGGCGGAGGATTATCTGGCGAGCCGCGGCGGCGACAAATTGCTCGCGGACATTCCGCTCGGTCGCGTCGCCGACCCCGCCGAAGTCGCCACCGCTGCGCGCTTTCTTGCGCTCGACGCGCCGCCATCGATGACCGGCGCGGTGCTCGACATCAACGGGGCGAGCTATGTCCGGTAACGCCAGCCTGTCGCCCCCCGGTTCCCGCCTTCGCGGGAATGACGGGAAAAAAGTAAGTTCGTCCTGGAAGCTTATCCTGCCCTGCACGCGGGCGGAGGCGGAGGCGATTGATGCGGCGGATGATCTGGGGATCGTGCCGGCGCCGGTGCTGATGACGTGCGAAATGACGCCCGACGATCCAGAGGACTGGCAGCTCGAGGCTTTTTTCGAGGGCAAGCCGAATGCCGCTGCGCTGAACGCGGTTCGCGCGCTGGTACCGAGCGCGCGGCGGGTGCAGGCCAAACCCGAACGCGTGCCCGATCAGGATTGGGTGATGCTGAGCCAGGCCGGACTGGAGCCCGTGCAGGCCGGTCGGTTCTTCGTCCGCACCGCCGCCCATGCGGGCGCCATTCCCCCGGGCACGCGTGCCTTTCAGATCGAGGCAAGCCGCGCGTTCGGCACCGGGCATCACCAAACAACGAGCGGCTGCCTGACGATGCTCGACCGATTGAAGCGCCAGGGCGTGCCGGTCCGCAACCTGATCGACATCGGCACCGGCACCGGATTGCTGGCCTTCGCTGCGCTGCATTTATGGCCGAGCGCCTATGCCACCGCCTCCGACATCGACCCCGCCTCGATCGACGTGACGCGCGAAAATGCGGCGATCAATGGCGTTCCCACCGGCACCAATCGCGGGCAGATCACCCTCGCCGCCGCGCCGGGGCTGCAGCACCCGCTGCTCATCACGCGCGCGCCCTATGACCTGGTGATCGCCAACATCCTTGCCGGGCCGCTGATTGCACTGGCCCCACAGATCGCGATGGCGCTGGCACCGGGGGGCACATTGGTGCTCGCCGGACTGTTGAACGAACAGGCGCCGGCCGTCATCGCCGCGTATCGGCGGCAGGGCTTGATGCCAATGGGGCGGATCACGATGGGCGACTGGCCGACGCTGCAGTTACGCAAACGCCAGCGTTATGGGCAGGACCGGGTGACCCGCCTCGCCCCGCCGATGCCCGACACGCCTAATTTCGGGAGTTGGTGAGCGGCACGCCCCGCAACCGCGCCAAATCCTCCGGCGTATCGATGTCGATCAGCTCTTCGGGACTGGTGATGACGTGGGTGCCGGCGCGGATCATCGCGCGGCCGCCTTCATCGCCAGTCGCCTCGGCAAGCGCGGCGAAACGCCCGGCGGCGAACACCGCGGGGGGACAAGCACGGCTACCGTCGCTGCTCGCGACGACGGCGTCTTCCCCGTCACACGCATCGAGCAACCGCAACACATGCGCCAGCGTGACGCGCGGCATGTCTGCCAGAACAACCAGCATTGCCGATACGCCTGCGGCCTGTGCGGCGGCCACCCCCAGCCGCACCGATCCCGACAGCCCGGTTTCGGGCGCGGGGTTGCCAATGACCCGGTAGCCCCGCGCCGTAAAATCGAGCGTCGTGTCCGATGTGATCGCCACCCGATCGAGAAACGGCGCGTCCTCGAGCGCGGTCACGACATGCATCGCGAGCGGCTGGCCGAGAAAATCGACCGCCAGCTTGTCCTCCTCCCCGAACCGCAGCGATCGCCCTGCCGCAAGCAGCACCAGCATCGTGCGATCAGGCGTGATCACGGCACTTTCGCGTGGAACGCCGCGACCATCGCAGCGGCGATCGACAGCGCGATTTCCGACGGGCCGACCGCGCCGATATCGAGCCCTACCGGCGCATCGATCCGGTCGAGATTGGCTTCACTGATGCCCCCTGCCGCCAGCCGTTCGCGCCGCGCAGCATGGCTGCGGCGAGAGCCGAGCGCGCCGACATAGCCGGTCGGTGCGGCCAGCGCGGCGATCAGCGCGGGATCGTCGATCTTCGTATCGTGGCTGAGCGTGACGACAGCCGTCGATGTGCCGGGCGCATAGGCCGCCACCGCCTCGTCGGGCCAGCGATCATCGAGCGTGACGCCGGGAAATCGTTCCTCCGTCAGGAACCGAGCGCGGGGATCGATGACCACCGTGGCAATCCCCAACTCGCGCGCCAGCCCGGCGAGCGCCTGGGCAATCTGCACGGCGCCGATGATCAGCAGACGGCGCGGCGGGTCGTAACGATTGGCGAACACCGCGCCCTCGGCAGGGCGCAAATTGCTCTGGCCGGTGGCGAGATCGGTGGTGACGGTTAGCGCCTGTCCGGCGTCGCGCGCTTCAGCGATGCGATCGAACAGTTCGGGATCGAACCCCTCGGCAGAGACGGGCTGCACCAACACCTCGATTTCGCCACCGCAAGGCAGGCCGACTTCCCACGCGGCGGCATCGGCCACTCCGTAGCGCTTCAGCTGGAACGGCGCGCCGGCGATCACTTCCGCGGCGGTCGCCATGATGTCACTTTCGACGCACCCGCCCGACACCGATCCTTCGAACCGGCCATCTGCATGGACGAGCATATGGCTGCCGCGCGGGCGCGGCGCGGAACCCCACGTGGAAACCACAGTGGCAAGCGCCATCGGCGCGCCCTTCCAGGCGGCAGCGGCGGTAAGGACGGAATCGTTATCGGCCATAAATGTCTCTACTTCCGTTCGTCCCGA
>CAZWAL010000187.1:0-5299 GCA_964631905.1 uncultured Stakelama sp. | reverse complement strand
GATCACTGAATCAGGGACTTAACCCGCTCGCAAGCAGAGTTTTTCAACAGAATAGACCCAGTCCCGGTCGTTCAGTCGCCCCAGGCACATCCCCGGAATTCGACTAGCAGCTTTCCTCGTTGAGACGGATCGCACCACCACCGTTGAACGGCTTCGCATAGGTGGTCTAGGGCCGGAAGGCTTTCAGTAATGAGTCATACTGTTGCCGTCGGCCGCCGGGTCGGACCATGGCGGCGTATGTGCGCACAAATCTCCGCCGGTCCAATGCGCAAAAGCTGATCCCGAAGCCGCCGAAACTATAAGGCGCGCAGGACCCGAAAGGCGCCCCCACCGGACCGAAGTCCAGCGTCCGGGGGGCGGCAGCAATGCCGTCCCCCGTTTGTTTTCAGCAGGGTGCTTTGTGCCAAAGTTCGGGCCAAGAGGTCACGCGCACCTCATTGCCGATGGCCCGGCTCCTATTCCTCTACCGTAACCGTACCATAAACATGGCCGCGCTCCTGCATTTCCTTGATGTAGTGCCGCCGCTCTCCCGACAATTCGGTGCGATATTCTTCCCACGCATCGCGAAGGTCTTCGGTATCGGAAACGCGCCGTAGGTCGCTGGCCAGTTCCTTCTGTGCTTCACCGACATTCGTGCGGTAATTGAACCAAAACCGGTTTTGAAGCCCAGCAATCGGCTGCTGAATGATCATCCGTTCCTCGGCACGCGCAATTTGTTCCTCGTACAGCGTCGGCACGGCTGCGACTGCCCCCGTGACCCCAACGCTGGCCAGCGCCAGGATTATTGAACGAATAGTATATTTTGGCATGACAAGTCTCCTTCCTTCGTCGCCAGTCGATCGACCGAGCGCTCTCTCTGTCAAACGACTGGGTCAGCGATCTTAATCCCACCGGATCGAAATTTTTTGCGAGTGCGGGTCAGCGCGGGTACTGTCAGTCTTGTGCTGATTTACGGATCAAGCTGGCCGTTGTTTGAGAGTTTAGTTTTGATCAAAAAATCAGAAAATGCAGTCTTACTGGCGCCAGCCATTTGATTTTGCCGTCGCCTCGGCTTTCGCATCAAGCGGATCGCCAGCCATCATTGCCTGCGCGTCGGCCAACAGCGCGGCTTCGGGCGAGCCCGCCTGGCGAAACTCGGTCGTTCCCGCGCGAGTTCCACCGCGTGTTTCACGCAGCACCCAGCCGCGATCATCCCTACAAGCGATGCCGCTGATCGCTTCGCCCGAGAAACTGCGGCACACACTGCCTGATTGATCACGAAAGCTAACCAAAATCCGCAGCGGCGAATTGCTCGGCTGGGCCGATGCAAGTTGGGTATCGAGCGTTCGCGCAAGCTTGCCCGAGGCAACAAGCGCCCCGCCCCGATTGGCAACGGGGCCCTGATCGATACGCTGCCCGATCATCAGGCCAAGCACCAGGCTGGCGGCAATTGCCCCGCCGGTGCCCCAAGCGCTCCAGCGGCGGATTAGCGGAGGACCGGGCCGTGCGGCCCGTGCCGCTGTAAAATCGATGACCGGCGCAAGCGGCACCAAACTGCGCAGCTTTTCGGGCAGGGGGGCCTTGGCGATTGGGCCAAAGCTCTCCTCCAGCATCGCCCGCAACTGGCGGTGCTGCTCGACCTGTTCGGCAAGCAACGGGTCTTTGGCAATCGCTCGCTCAACGCGCTTTGCGCTGATCGGATCAAGCTCGCCATCGGCATAGGCCATCAGCATTTCGGGCAGCGATTCAGGGGCAATGGTCACGCCGCCTCTCCCAATTTGATCATCAGCGCCTCGCGCCCGCGGACCAGCCGCGAGGTCAGCGTACCCATCGGCACACCCAGAATTTCCGCCGCCTCCTTATAGGCAAAGCCCTCTACGAGGACGAGCGCGATCGCCTCGCGCTGGTCGGCGGGTAGTGATTGCATTGCACGACCGACATTGCCGAGTTCAACCACAGCCTCGGTCTGCTTGTCACCGGCGTCACCTACAGCAAGCCCGGCCTCTTCATCCACAAAGGTCTGCCCGTGGCGCGATCTAGCGCGGGTCGTATCGATCCAGGCATTGCGCATGATACGGTACATCCAACTATCCATCCGTGTGCCCGCCACAAGCTGATCGCGCGCCTTTAGCGCCCGTTCAACCGACGCCTGACAGAGATCATCCGCGTCGGCGGAGCTTCGGGCGAGCGCATGAGCAAAGCGCCGCAATCGCGGCAACAGCACCACCAACTCGCTTTCGAAACTCACCTCGGATCGATCCTTCTCGTCAGGGCGCCGTTGTTTCTCGATGGATGAAACGGATGGCCACAGGCGTTTCATCCATCACATGACTTTTTTTGCGTTCTTGCTAGGATAATCGCATGTTCCGTCGCGTCGCTTTCCTCCTTTCGCTGTCGGTCCCCGTGGCTGCCGCAGCGCAATTGCTGCCCCCCATCGGTGCACCCGGCCTGCCGAGGGTAGGCGATGTGACAACCGGCGTAACGCGCCAGCTGGGCAATTTGGCAGATGTTCCGCGCGCCGCAGTAGCGCTCGTCCGCGATCGGCTTGATCGGATAACGACGTTGGTGCGCAACAACCGGGACACGATCGTGCTCGACGACAAGGGCGATCCGGCCCGCGCTGGCGAAGTGTTGGTCGATGATCCCGATGACCAGCTGGTCGCCGATGCTACGGCGCGCGGTTTCACTTTGATCGAGCGTGGTACCATCCAGGGCACCAGCATCGGCTTTGCCCGCTTCGCCAGCCCCGCCGGGCAGCGGCTTCCCGCCGCGATCAAGGCCATGCGTCGGATCGCTGGCGATCGATCGGTGAGTGCCGATCAGCTGCACTTCGAGAGTGGTTCCATGATGGGCGCCGCTGAAGGGCCTCCCGAGAATGCGCCTGCCGTAGCGACTCCGCAACGTCTCGGGATGATTGATGGCGGTGTCGCCGAGTCTACCGATGCCAATGCAAGGATAGCGCGCCAGGGCTTTGCGCGCGGCGCGCCGCGTGCCAGCAACCATGGCAGTGCCGTCGCCTCACTGATGATTGGTAGTGGCCGGGTTCGCGGTGCGGCTGCCGGGGCGACATTATGGGCTGCCGATGTTTATGGCAGTGACCCAGCCGGCGGCAATGCAAGCGCGATCGCCAAAGCGCTCGGCTGGATGAGTGCCGAACGGGTGCCTGTGGTCGTGATCAGCCTGGTCGGCCCTGCCAATCCGTTGCTCGCGCGGGTGGTGAAGGCGGTGCAGGCGCGCGGGACGATCATCGTGGCTGCGGTCGGCAATGATGGCCCGGCAGCCGCGCCGAGCTATCCCGCTTCCTATCCGGGCGTCATTGCGGTGACAGGCGTGGACGCCAAAGGGCACGCCCTGATTGAGGCTGGCAGAGCTTTACACCTGGATTATGCAGCTCCCGGTGCAGACATGCTTGCCGCTAATGCTGCCGGAGCCGCCGTTGCCGTCAGAGGCACATCGTTTGCTGCCCCGCTTGTGGCCGCGCGGATCGCACATTTTCATGTCAACGCTGATCCAACGGCGATCAACGCGGCGATCAATGCAGCCAATCGCGAAGCCAGCGACCTCGGCAAGCGCGGTCCAGACCCCCGATATGGCCGCGGTCTGCTCTGCGGTGGTTGCGCGACACTCATAAAATAATTTTCTCGCCGGTTGGGATTAAATTCCGCGGCCGACCCGTTGTCCTGATGAGCATGCCAATCAACCGGTGTGCTACCCAATCTTGAAACGGGAAAAGGAAACTCATCATGTACAAATTCCTGATCAGCTCGACTGCCCTGGCCCTTGCGCTGGCGGCGACCCCCGCTTCGGCACAGCTTCTCGGTGGTGGTGGCGGACTGGGTGGTGGGCTTGGCGGCGGCCTGGGTGGCCAGATCGGCGGGCTCGGCTCGCAGCTGCCGACCACGACACGACTGCCGACTACCATCGACAATGCTTCCTCGATCACGGGTCGCACCAGCCGCAGCATCAAGAGCGACCGCAAGGTCGATACCCGCAAGGGCAATATCGCTACCAGCAACTCGGCTGACGGCGCGCTCGACGGGTCGATCGTCAACAGGAGCAACCTCGCCAATCAGCCGCTGACCGGCGCGCTCAATGGTTCGGCGTCTGGGTCAATGAACGCCAATGGCGAAGCACAGCTGATCGGCACCGACGCCGTGCGCAGCACGGCTGGTGTCGTCCGAGATCGCACAACGACCACTACGAGTGCCGTTCGTGACCGTGCCACGAACGCTGTCGGCACGGTGCGCGATCGGGCAACGAGCGCGACCGGGGCGGCGCGGGACCGCGCCGGTAACACCATCGGCACCGTGCGGGACGGCGCCGGTAACCTGCCCAGCGCAACTGGCAGCGCCACAGGTGCGGCCATGGGCAGCGCAAACGGCATGGCCAATGGCGGCATGCTGGCGGGTTCCGCGAATGGCTCAGCCAATGGATCGGGCAATGGATCGGCAAGCCGCGCCGGCACCGCCTCAGCTCTCCCGGCCCTTTCGCCTGCTGAAACGACAGGTGCGCTCCGCTCCACGGCAAGTCAGGCAGCGGGCAATGTCCGCAACAAAGCGACCGATGCCGTCGGTACGGTCCGTGACCGCGCTGGCAATCTGCCAACCCCCGGCATGCCCCAGACAGGTAATTTCGTCGGCAACGCGAGCGGTAATGCGAATGCAAGCGGCACCGGGATGGCGAGTGGCAGCCTCGGTCAATTGGCGCTCGCTGGCACCGGTGCGGCCAATGGTGCGGGCATGTTTTCGGTGATGCCCGGAATGCCGGTCACAGATACTAAGGGCCGGGTGATCGGCACCGTACAGTCCGTGAGCAGCAATGCTAAGGGTCGGGTCGAGACCATCCAAATGACCGTCGGCGATCGCATGGCCACTGTGCCAGCGTCCAACTTCAATGGCGAAGGCAATGTCCTTGTATCGGCGATGGGCAAGGGCGCGTTGAAAAAGACAGCCAGCGCGCAGTAAGCCTAATAGTCGCGAAGCGCGCGCCCGGTAGCCTCCCCCGCTACCGGGCGCGTTGCTGTCGGAATAAGCTCGTGATTGGTTTCGGAAGGAGGGGCCATTCACGCGCCGTTCGGATAATCGCTGAACTGGGTCGTTTGCCGACCGGCAGGTTCCAACAAGCTGATCGACAGCTATCTGCTACTCGCACTCCAAAAGCTGCCTGACTGAAATGTCCCAGCTCCAGACCTTCGTGCGGGGGTGGCGGCGACCCTGTACGAACGGCAGCTTTTAGGGGCGACGATCGGCGTGCTGAATGACCGATATTAGGGCGTATTCTGTTGAAAAAGGCCTAGTTGGCGTCGATTGAGCTGGCCGAT
>CAZWAL010000186.1:0-5363 GCA_964631905.1 uncultured Stakelama sp. | reverse complement strand
GCAGGTGCGGGGGGCACGCGCAACATTTCCGGCACCAATCACCATCACGTGTTGCTGGAAAACGAACTCGCCGATCTGCACGGCAAGGAAGCGGCTTTGCTGTTTACCTCGGGCTATGTGTCGAACTGGGCGGCGCTGTCGACGCTGGCGTCGAAGCTACCGAACTGCGTGATTTTCTCCGATGCGCTCAACCACGCCTCGATGATTGAGGGCATGCGCCACAGCCGCGCCGAGTGCCACCGCTTCAAGCACAGCGACCCTGCTGATCTCGATCGCCTGCTGAGCATGGTCGAACCCGGCCGGCCCAAGCTGGTTGCGTTCGAAAGCGTCTATTCGATGGACGGCGATATTGGGCCAATCGCCGAGATCCTCGACGTTTGCGAAAAGCATGGCGCACTGTCGTACATCGACGAAGTCCATGCCGTTGGCCTTTACGGTCCGCGCGGCGGTGGCATTGCCGAGCGCGACGGCCTGATGGATCGCATCGACGTAATCGAAGGCACGCTTGGCAAGGCATTTGGCGTGATGGGCGGTTATATCGCTGCGTCGAAGAACCTGTGCGATTTCGTGCGCAGCTTCGCGAGCGGCTTCATCTTCTCGACCGCACTGCCGCCGGCCATCGCTGCCGGTGCCTGCGCCAGCATCCGTCACCTCAAGGAAAGCCAGATCGAGCGCATCCGGCATCAGGAGCGCGTCGCTCAGGTCCGCCGTCGTCTCGACGCGACCGGCATCCCGACGCTGGACAACCCGAGCCACATCATCCCGGTGATGGTTGGCGATGCACACAAGTGCAAGATGATCAGCGACTGGCTGCTCGAAAATCACGGCATCTACGTGCAGCCGATCAACTATCCGACCGTCCCCGTCGGCACCGAACGACTGCGGATCACCCCGTCGCCTGTGCACACCGATGGCGATATCGACCGGCTGGTAACGGCGCTGTCCGAAATCTGGTCGAAGTGCGAACTCGCGCGTCGGGCGATGGCTGCCTGATTAATCCGACGACACCGGGGGTCTGCGAAGGATCGTGAGCACCCCCGGCTATCGTCCCTATCAGCCGCAATCGCGGCTGCTGCCAATCGCCGATAATCTCTGGATCGTGGACGGGCCCGAAATCGGCTATCGCTTCGCGGGACTGACCCTGCCCTGCCCAACGCGCATGACCGTGATCCGTATCGGTGGCGATTTGTGGCTCCACTCACCGACCAGCGTTTCGGCGGCACTGTTGGCGCAACTTGATGCGCTGGGCACCGTTGCCTGGCTGGTTGCGCCCAATAGCTATCATTACAGCCATATCGCCGCCTGGGCGGCCGCCTACCCTGCCGCCGAATGCCACGTCTCGCCTGATCTTATGCCGCGCTTCATCGATCTGCCCCGCGGTGCGCTGCCGCTTGATGAAGCACCGCCGGCGCACTGGACGGAAGTGCTCGATCAGTTCCAGGTCGATCTGGGCAGCTTCGTCGAAACGATCTTCTTTCACCGCCCCAGTGCGACTTTGATCGTCACCGATCTGCTGCAGAATTTCGAAGCCGACCGTGTCGTCAACCCCGTCACGCGGTTGATGCTGAAGATGGGCGGGTCGATCGGCCCTGTTGGCACAACATCGATCGATATCCGACTGCCCGCGTGGCGCCAGCGATCGCGCCTACGCCTGGTGCTGGATCAGATCCTTGTCTGGGGACCCCGCCGAATCATCCTGTCGCACGGCAAATGTTATGACGCTGATATCGACGCTGAGCTGCTTCGTGCCTTTCGCTGGGCGACAGGCTGATCGGATTCGCCGCCCGGATCGCTGGCGATCGGAATCGATCCCCGTTCAGTTAGCGGCAGGCTTCACCCGATATTTTTCAAACCACGCCAAAATGGCTGCCGCCTTTGCAGCCGACTGCGAAGGTCGTGCGGTAAAGCCGCCATGGCTTGCCCCGGGCACTTTGACGAGTGCGGTCGGCACGCCACGGATCTGGAGCGCTGCATAATATTGCTCCGACTCGCTCACCGGGGTCCGATAATCCTGCGCACCGACGACGACGAGCGTCGGCGTCTTCACATTGCCGACCAGGCTCAGCGGTGACCGATTCCAATAGGCCATCGGGTCCTCCCAGGGCTCTTTGTTGAACCAATAGCGTGAGGTGAAACCGGTATTGTCCATCGTCAGCGCTTCGCTGACCCAGTTGATGACGGGCTTTTGCGTGGCGGCCGCCTTGAACCGATCGGTCTTGCCGACGATCCACGCGGTCAGCACGCCTCCACCCGATCCGCCGGTCACGAACAGATTGTCGGGATCGGCCACACCGGCGGCGATTGCTGCGTCGACGGCGGCAATCAGATCGTCATAATCCCCGCCGGGATATTTCTTGTCGATCAGATTGGCGAAATCGGCACCGTAAGACGTGCTGCCGCGCGGATTGACATAGAGCACCGCGTAACCCGCGGCGGCATAGAGCTGAACATCGGTGGCGAAAACCGGTCCATATGCCGTGTGCGGGCCGCCATGGATTTCCAGGATCAGCGGCACGCGGCGCCCCTCGGCATAGCCGGGCGGCGTGGCCAGCCATGCTTCGACCGGCGTGCCATCGGGCGCCTTTGTGGTAATCGCGCGGACCTGCGCCATCGTCTTGGCTGCCAACATCGATTCGTTCAGGCGCGTGAGGCGCTTGCCCTCGCCGCTCGTCGACATAAACACATCGGCCGGACGCGTCGCGGTGCCTGCCGTGTAGGCGATCCGCCCGGTTCGCGAGACCGAGAAGCTGCCGCCGGTATAGGGCCGATCGAGCCCGCCGCCCGCCAGTCCCTTCACGATGGTCGTAACGCGGCCATCGAGCGTGACACGGGCTACCTGCTTCATCCCGTGATCATCATAGGACACGACCAGCGACCGACTATCACTTGCCCACACCGCCGTATCGATGCTGCGATCGAGCCCGGCCGTCAGCGTGCGCGCACCGGTGCCATCGATGTTCATGACGGAGAGTTCGTCATTGGCATGGCTGCGGCGCTTGTCGTCATAGCCAATCACCGCGACACGGGTGCCATCCGGCGAGACGACCGGCGTCTGATCCGGGCCGTAACGCTTGGTCAGCGCTGTCAGCGTGCCACTGGCGACGTCGAGTGCATGGACTTCAGAATTGTTCGGCTCGCGCTGCCAGTCGGCCGTGCGGACGGCGGAAAACAGGATTCGCTTTCCATCCGGCGTCCAGGATAGCGGCCCGCCATCGTTCACCTCGCCAAAGGTCAGCTGCTGCGGCGCACCGCCATCGGCATCGACAACGAAGATATGGTCATAGCCGGGCTTGATATAGCCGCCCGAATCCGAGCGGTACGTCACCCGGTCGATAATCTCGAGCGGCTCCGCCCATTTGGCACCCTCGGGCTTGGCAGGGGCATTGCCGAGCTTTGGCGGGCTGCCGGGAACGGTCATCACGAACGCAATGCGATCGCCGCGCGGTGACCAGGCGATGTCGCTCGGACTGTCGGGAAGGCCCGTGATCCGCGCGGTCTCTCCCGATGCCTGCCAGCGCACAAACATTTGCGGTGCTTGCCCGTCGACGGCGGACACATAGGCAATCCGGTCACCATCAGGCGACCAGCGCGGGTTGCTATGGCTCCCTGGCCCCGCCGCGATTGGCGCATGCGTGCCAGTTTGGGTATCGATCAACCAGATCGTCGACGGGATCCGATCGGTCATGATGTCCGCGCTGCGGCGGACATAGACGATGAATTTGCCGTCAGGACTGATCTGCGGATCGGCAGCCTGCTCAATCCCGAACAGATCAGCGCCAGTGAAGGTGCGGGTTGGCCCCAGAGCCGCCTTCTCCTGCGCCATTACGGGCGAAGACGGCAGCGCCGCTGTAACGAGCAGCATGACTATCAAGCGCATGAGACATTTCCCTTGAAACTAATTCGACATCATCGACCTTGAAACGGGCCGGCACGATCGCCCGCGAGGCGCAAACGACAAGGCCCTGCCCTCCGGATCGGAAGGCAGGGCCCTGACGAACGTGACCGTCACCACTACCCGTTCATCCGAACAGGCGGCTGGCCCTTATTGAGCCGGCGTCGATACCGCGCTGTTGCCGTCGGCGGCAGCCGCCACAGGGGCCGGTGCGGCGTCAGCAGGCGCTTCCCCCGGTGCCGGCATCGGCGCCAGTGATGCTGGCGCCGGGCGCAGTGCCGGATAATCCGCCAGCATGCTTACGCCGCCCAGCGGCTTGTTGAGCCCCTGGTGACAGGTCGTGCAATTTGCCTTCAGCACATCGCCATATGGGCCCTTGCGGTTGGCAGGGAACACCGAACTGAGCGACGTGATGTACTTGTTGTTGATCTCACCGACCATCCGAATGCCGTACCAGGCACCCACACGCTGCGGCCGACTATTGCTCCAACTCGAGAACGAGTCGGTGTTGTGACAATAGGTGCAGTTGACGTTCAGCGCTGACGACATGTGCATCATGAGCGCATAGGTCTTTTCGGTCCGAGCTATTGAGGCCCCCGGCGTGCTGCCCCGCAACGACGCAGCGGACTGTACCCGGATGTTGTTCTTCGCCCCCAGATAGGTGGTGAAAGGATCATAGGGCAACGAACTAAACGCGTTTGCGACAACCGGTTTGCCCTGCCCGTGCCGATTGCTCATCGACCGGGTCGAACCGTCCGGTGAATCCGACCGTGACCACACATTTGCCGGCACCGCGTTGCCGCGGTGGCAGGTGTAGCAGGTAACGCCGGTTTCCTTGACGTGCGGCTTCCAGTTCGAATTGATGTTGATCGTCATCTGCAACATCTTGCGGGCGACAACCTTGGTATAAATCTCATCCGACGCCATGTTGTTCGGGTTGTGGCAATAGTTGCAGCCAGCCTCTGGCGGCGCGACCCACTGGGTAATCGCCGCCATCAGATGGTTGAACCGTTCGGTGCTCACGTTGCCGAGCACCTTGACGTTCTGGTAGCTTTCGCTGGCCAACGGACCGCCATCTGCCGGCAGTTCATAGGGTGGTGCCGGCACGGCCTGCGGTGTCACCCGGCTGGCCTTGATGATCTGTGCACCACCGGTGCCCCGATACCCCGTCTGTTCGATCTTTTTCGGGCCGAATTCACAGCCCGAAAGGACCAGCATGAGCGATCCAGCAAGGATCGTGTTGGTTATGGTGGCGACGCGGATCATTGCGGTGCTCCCGGCAGAGTTGCTGGATCGACGACGCCGGTGCTGGGATAGGATGGCGCATAACCATTCTGCTGTGCCCAGAGATACCAGTTATCAACGACAGTGCCCGTCAGCAGGATGCCGATACCGCCCGTAAGCGTCGTCAGCACCGCAAACCACCAGGCCCAGCGGTGGATCGATTCCATCGTGGCGTTGAACCCCATCG
>CAZWAL010000185.1:0-5380 GCA_964631905.1 uncultured Stakelama sp. | reverse complement strand
CGGAAATTGAGCGTCCAGTTGAAGCTCGGCGAGTTGTTGTAGACGAGCTTGGCGTTGGGAATCACTTCCCTGATGCGATCGACCATCGATGCGATCTGCTCGATATGCGGCTTCTCGGTCTCGATCCACAGCAGATCGGCGCCGTGCTGAAGCGACGTAATGCAATCGAGCACGCAGCGATCAGCGCCCGTCCCCTCACGGAACTGGAACAGGTTGGACGGCAGGCGCTTTGGTCGCAACAGCTTGCCGTCACGGTTCAGGATGACATCGCCGTTGCGCGCGGTCGCCGGATCGATCTCTTCGCAATCGAGGAAGCTGTTATACTGATCACCCAGATCGCCCGGTTCCTTGGAAACCGCGATCTGCTTGGTGAGGCCAGCGCCCAGCGAGTCGGTACGGGTGACGATGATGCCGTCCTCAACGCCGAGCTCAAGGAAAGCATAGCGGCAGGCGCGGACCTTTGCGAGGAAGTCCTCATGCGGCACGGTCACCTTGCCGTCCTGATGGCCGCACTGCTTTTCGTCGCTCACCTGGTTTTCGATCTGCAGCGCGCAGGCACCCGCCTCGATCATCTTTTTTGCGAGCAGATAGGTCGCCTCGGCATTGCCGAACCCGGCATCGATATCGGCAATGATCGGCACGACATGCGTCTGGTAATTGTCGACGGCGTTGATCAGGCGCTGTTCTTCGACCTGGTTGCCCGCTTCGCGCGCGGCATCGAGATCACGGAACATCATGCCCAGTTCGCGTGCATCGGCCTGGCGCAGGAAGGTGTAAAGCTCTTCGATCAGCGCGGGCACGCTGGTCTTCTCATGCATCGACTGATCGGGCAGCGGTCCGAATTCGCTGCGCAGCGCAGCGACCATCCAGCCCGAGAGGTAAAGGTAGCGGCGCTCGGTCGAGCCGAAATGCTTCTTGATGCTGATCATCTTCTGCTGGCCGATGAAACCATGCCAGCAGCCGAGCGACTGGGTATAATTCGCCGGATCGGCGTCATAGGCCGCCATATCCTTGCGCATGATTGCCGCGGTGTAGCGGGCAATGTCGAGCCCCGACTGGAACCGGTTCTGCAGACGCATCCGCGCGACCGATTCGGCGCTGATCCCGTCCCAGGTGCCGCGCTGGCTTTTGATAAGCGCGCCAACCTGCGCGATATGATCCTGGTAGCTCATGGGGAAGGCCTTTGGTCGTGAATACAGAGTCACCCTAGACAAGTTTACACAAAACCACGCCAGCAAAAGCGGGATTTTGCAGTCGTCCTGTGCAGCTTCATCTCACCTTGCCTGCAATAATGTAAATTATTTACAGTATTGATCCTGCGATTATCCCCTCTGCCACCGTGTAACGCGTTGCCCCGCCGGGTACGGCTTCGAACAACGCCGGTTCCGTACCCGTCATCCACACCTGCCCCTTGCCTGCCAGCCGTTCGAACAGCGCCGCGCGCCGATGCGGATCGAGATGCGCCGCGACTTCATCCAGCAGCAGAACCGGCGCCTGCCCGCCCCGCGCCGCGACCAGATCGGCATGGGCAAGGATGATCGACAACAGCAGCGCCTTTTGCTCGCCGGTGGAGCACAACGCCGCCGCCTGACCCCTATCGTCCTGACCCTTGTCGAGATGAACGACCGCCAGATCGCTGCGGTGCGGCCCGGCCAGGGTGCGCCCCGCCGCGGCATCGCGAGCACGCCCCTGCGCAAGATCGCGCGCGAGCATGTCGCCGATGCCGGTCCACCCCTCCAGCGCCAGCCCCGCCCGGGCGAACGGCCCCGCCGCCTGCGCCGCCAAAGCATCCCCCAGTTGGGTCACTGCATCGCGCCGGGCATCGTCGATCGCGGCGCCATGCTCGGCCATCTGCGCCTCGAGTGCGCTTAGCCAGTCGGCATCCGGGGTACCGTCCTCTGCCAGCAATCGATTGCGCGCGCGCATCGCCGCTTCGTAGCGATTGCTGTGGACGGCATGGCCCGGCGACAGGGCGAGCGTCAGCCGATCGAGAAAGCGCCGCCGCTCGCTCGCCGGTTCGACGAACAGCCGGTCCATTGCGGGGGTGAGCCATAGCACCGTCAGCCATTCGGCCAGCGCCGTCGCGGCGACGGGCACTCCCTGCACCCGGACGATGCGGCGTTCGGGCGCGCTTGGCTGGGTGCCCGTGGCAATGTCCACATCTCCGCCGATCGACGCCGCCACCCCGAAACCGCCGATGCCCCCTTGTCGCGCCATTTCGGACAGAGCGGCGCGACGCAGGCCCCGGCCGGGGGCAATCAGCGATACGGCCTCGAGAATATTGGTCTTGCCCGCGCCATTATCTCCGCTGAGCACGACGAAACCCGGCCCCGGTTCCAGCGTGGCGGCGGCATGATTGCGGAAATCGGTGAGCACCAGGCGCGACAACATCGCCCCCGCCTTAGCGCGTTTGCTGCGTTGTCGCGCGCTTTCCGTCGCGGTCAGGCGGCGAGCTTCACCTCGGGCGCATCATCTTGCTTCGGCGCGCTGAGATAGGATGCCATCGCCGCACCCAGCTCGCGCTGCGCCTTCAGATACGCGACCGGCGGGGTCAGCCCCAGCCGCTGGCGCGCGGCCTCAATCGGCTCATGCAGCAGCTTTTCATAGTCCTCACCCGCAAGCCACTTCGCCTTGCGGCCACGCACATAGCCTTCCCACACCGCTTTCGCGAACAGCAGATTGCCCGTCACGCCGATGCTCTTCAGCGCCGCCGCCCCGCCGATAAACGCCCAGCCGAGCCCGCCGACCTGCGCATAGGAAAACGCGACCAGCGCTGCCTCACCCAGCGATTCATCGGCCTTATAGCCATTCAGCACGTGCCAGATATCATGCGTGTCGCGCACGCGTCGGCCGAACCAAGCATAGGGATGGGGCATGTCGTCTTCGCTGATCACGCGGCTCACCTCGACCAGGCCGTCGGCCGAATAGCCGGTCCGTTCCAGAAAATCGCGATACGCCGCCCCCACCGTGCCCGGCGCGAATTGCGCGACATAGCTGGCCTGCGAGAATTTGGCGGCAAGCTCGACCCGCTCATAGGCCATCCGGCCGCCCTCGGCGGTCGCAATGAACCGCGCATAGTTCATCGGCGCGTTGCCGACATTGAGCGCGCGCATGATGCGGAACACCTGCGTCGTATCATCGCCATTGTTCAGCAGCTTGCGGATCGCATCGAACGCGGTGCGCCAGTCACGACGCCCCGTGGTGCCGGGAAAAGGCGGAAGCTTGGCCATGAAGCGACTCCTGATCGGGGATACTGACAATGATGTCAGTATGTATGATCGCGAAGGATGAATCAATCATTGTCAGTGATGCAGGCAGCAGATAGACAAGAACTCTTGACAATCTCGCGAAAAATGACAAGAGCTCTTGTCATATGATGACGTTTCGCTCCCTTCGAGTCGCTTGCCCCCAGCCGGTGCGGTGCTGAGCGTGGAGAACCGGCTGCGCGTGTTGCGGGCGGAAGCCGGCATCAGCCAGGGCGATCTGGCCCGCTGGCTCGGCGTATCGCGCCAGACGATCAATGCGGTCGAAACGAATAAATATGATCCGAGCCTGCCGCTCGCGCTGAGAATGTCCAAGGTTTTTGGAGTGCCTGTCGATGCCATCTTCCTCGATGATTGGATCCCCGATGAACGCCCCTGATGCCCCATCCGCCGGATCACCCCGCAGCAGCTTCTCGCGGCGATTGCTGACCGTGTTCGGCATCAGTGCACCGATCGGCGCGGTGGCCGGCTATTTTGTCGGACGCACGCTGAAGCAATCGGGGGCTACCCTGCCGGATCTGTCGGTCGCCGATGTAGCCAGCGTGATGATCGGCATCATCCTGCTGTTCAGCGCAGGCTATGCCTATGTCGCGACGACCAGCCAGGCGCGCTGGAACCGGATGGTCGAAAAACAGCCGGCAAACGAGCCCGTCGATCCCGATGCGCTGCGGTCCGGCCGGTGGCAGGCTGCGGTTGCCGCGCTGGCGGGGATCATGATCATGATTCCGCCGATTGCGGTGCTGAACGGGTTCGGCACGCAAATCCTGGGCGCGATTGCCGCCGGGCTGTTCGCGCTGCTGGCCGTACAAAGCTGGATCAACTGGCGGCTGTGGCGCGAGGGCGATGAGCTGACCCGCGCGGTGATCGCGCAGTCCGGGGCAGTATGTTTCTGGGTGCTCCAGCTCGGTCTTTTCGCCTGGGCGACGCTCACCAAGCTGAAGCTCGCGAGCGATGTCGACAGCTGGACCCTGATGACCGTGCTGATGGGTGCCTATCTGATCGTATCGGTCGTCATTTCCACCCGGCGCGGGCTGGTGAACGTCTAGGCGAGGTCCTGCGCCCGAACCGTTTGGCCGGGTGCAGGCGATGGGTCGCGCGGGGCAGCGCCTACCTCGCGTCGTCCGGCGCTTCGCGGTAGAAATCACGCACCACGTCCCAGGCTTCCTGCGCGGTTTCGACAAAGGTAAAGATCTTCAGGTCGCGCGCCGAGATGACACCTTCCTCGACCAGTGCTTCGAAATTGATCACCCGGTTCCAGAAAGCGCGGCCAAACAGCAGGACGGGGATCGGCTTGATTTTGCCGGTCTGGATCAAGGTCAGCAGCTCGAACAGCTCATCGAATGTGCCGAACCCGCCGGGAAACGCGGCCAGCGCGCGGGCGTGGAGCAGAAAGTGCATCTTGCGCAGCGCGAAATAGTGAAACTGCAGGCTTAGCGAGGGGGTAACATAGCTGTTCGGCGCCTGTTCGTGCGGCAAAACGATGTTCAGCCCGATCGATTCGGCGCCGACATCCGCCGCACCGCGATTGGCGGCTTCCATGATCGAGGGGCCACCGCCCGAGCAGACGACGAACTGGCGTTTGCCATTGTCATCCCGCGGGCATTCGCTGACCAGTCGGGCAAGGTCACGCGCAACATCGTAATAATGCGATTTAGCGACAAGGCTTTCGGCAAGCTTGCGCCCTTCTTCGGTCGTCGCGAGATCGAGCAGCGCCTGTGCCTTGGCCGGTTCGGGAATGCGTGCCGATCCGTAAAAGACGAAGGTCGAGCCGATATTGGCTTCCTGAAAGACCAGTTCGGGCTTCAGCAATTCGAGCTGAAACCGCACCGGGCGCAAATCCTCACGCAGCAGAAAATCCATGTCCTGAAACGCGAGTTTATAGGCCGGATGCTCGGTCTGCGGGGTGGAAAGCTGGGCTTTGGCTGTTTGGGCGTCTTCGGCGGCGGGCGCAAAGACGCGATCGGGCACTTTGGGATCATTCATTGATTCGCCCTACCGCAATTGGCGCCGGCCCGCAAAACCCCGGGCGGGAAGATCACCATATTGACAGAATCGCGCCCATCGCTAGGGCGGTAAGTGGGCCACGCGGTCCCAACGCCGCGCGTGCTCTCTGTGAG
>CAZWAL010000184.1:0-5400 GCA_964631905.1 uncultured Stakelama sp. | reverse complement strand
GCGATCTGGCTCGCGGTCAGCCCCTTTTCCCACATGGTTTTCAGCGTATCGATCCGCTCGTCGGTCCAGCTCATTCATAGTCCTTCGTTCAGTTGGCGGGTTGCGAGCGGCAGCGGCAGCGATTACGCGCCAATGCCATGAACACCCAGCCCCCTTCCGGCGATATGCCGTCGGCGATTGCGAACGCCCCCGGCGTGCCGACGATTCGGAACGTCAATTGGGGCGGTCTGAGAACGCTCTATATCAAGGAGGTGCGACGCTTCTTCAAGGTGCAGCTGCAAACGGTTTGGGCACCAGCGATGACGACGCTGTTGTTTCTGGTGATTTTCACTGTCGCCACGGGTGGCAAGCGCCCTGTGAATGTCGGCGGCGTGGACGTGCCCTTCGCCGATTTCCTGGCCCCGGGCCTGATCGTGATGGGCATGCTGCAGAACAGTTTTGCCAATTCCAGCTTCTCGCTACTGGTCGGCAAGATTCAGGGGACGATCGTTGATTATCTGATGCCGCCCTTATCGACCGGGGAGTTGCTTGCGGCGATGGTCGGCGGTGCAGTGACGCGGGCCTTCTGCGTCGGCGGTGCAGTGTTTCTGGCGATGCAGTTCTGGCCGGGGGTTCACCTGTTCCCGCAACATCCCTTTGCGATTCTGTGGTTCGGCCTGCTCGGATCGGTGCTGCTGGCGTTTGTTGGCATCCTGACGTCGATGTGGGCGGAAAAGTTCGATCATGCCGCCGCCGTCCAGAATTTCCTGATTGCACCGCTGACATTGTTGTCGGGTACGTTCTACTCGATCGACAAGCTCGCGCCGGCGTTCCAGACGTTCAGCTATTTCAACCCGTTCTTCTACATCATCTCAGGGTTTCGCTATGGCTTCCTGCTGAATGCCGACTCCAACGTGCTGATGGGTGGGATCGTGATCCTCGTCATCGATATCGTGATGGGGTTGATCTGCTACCGGCTGCTCCGTTCAGGCTGGAAACTGAAGAATTGAGCGGCTCCGCTGCTTGAACAGCCAAAAGAAAAACTAGGTTTCAAATTGATACTTATGTCGCTATGCTTCCGGAACAATCGGGGAGATGGCGATGCGTTGGGGTGGCATGATGGGGGTGTTGGCGGGGTTTTCCCTACTCGCGGGCTGCACCAAGGCCGAACCCAAGCAAGAACCTGCCGCTGCGCCACCCGCCGTCCGGATCGCCAGCGTCGGCGCGGAACAACAGGCCGCCACGATTCGCGGTGTCGGCACCGTCTCGCTCCGGCGTGAGGCATCGCTTGGCTTCACCAGCGCCGGGCGTATCGCGCGGCTGAACGTCAACGAGGGAGACAGCGTCCGTCGGGGCCAGGTGCTCGCCGCGCTCGACACGACGACGGTCGCTGCCGATCTTACCAGGGCCCGCGCCGAACGCGAGCGGGCCGCCGCCGAATTTCGTCGCAGTTCCAATTTGATGGCGCAGGGCTGGATCACCCGGCCACGGTTCGAAAATGCCCAGGCCTCGCTGCAGGCAGCCGACGCAAGTGTCAGTGCCGCGCGGTTCCAGGCAACCAACGCGACGATCATCGCGCCAGGTGGCGGTATCGTGCTCGCGCGGCTTGCAGAGCCCGGCCAGGTCGTGGCGGCGGGCACCCCGGTGCTGGTGATCGGTGAGGCAGCCAGTGGCTATGTGCTGCGCGTGCCACTGTCGGATCGCGATGCTGCTCGTCTGGTGGAGGGGGTGCCCGCACAGGTGACGCTCGCGGCACTCGGCAACCAGCCAATCACCGGGCGCGTCATCGAAATCGCCGGGCGTGGCGACCGTGCGACCGGCACTTTCACCGTCGAGATTGCGCTGCCAGCCGATGCGCGGCTCCGCTCCGGCCAGATCGGTGAGGCGCTCATCACGGCATCGACCCAGACCGTTACCGCGCTGACGGTGCCGGCAACGGCCATTTTTGCAGCGCGCGCGGGCGAGGGCTTCGTTTATGTCGTCGATCGGGCGAACCGCCGCGTGCGGCTGCGCCGGGTGACGATCGCCGATGCTACCGATGGCGGGATCGAGGTGACCGGCGGGCTGAGCCGGGGTGAACTGATCGCCACCTCGCGGGTCGACCGGCTGAAAGATGGCCAGGTGATCGCGCCGATCGGCACCGCGCGATGAACATTACCGCCTTTGCCGTCCATCGCTGGCAGGTGACCCTGCTGGTCTTCCTGTTGCTGGCAACGCTTGGCGCATCGGCCTTCCTGTCGATCCCGCGCTCGGTCGATCCGCATTTCCCCATTTCGGCGACGGTAGTGACGGTGATTCTGCCCGGTGCAGACGCTGGCGATGTTGAGGAAACGATCGCCAAGCCGCTCGAGGATGTGCTCCAAGGCCTCGATCACGTTCGCGAGATCCGCTCGACCAGCACCGACGGTGCAGCCGTGATTACGGTCGATTTCGAGCATGGCACCGATGCCGAACAGTCACTTGACCGCGTTGTGCGCGAAGTGAATGCGGTGCGTGATCAGCTGCCGCAGGGCATCCAGCGCATCGCCTTTCGCCGCCCGCGCACGACCGAAGCAGGCGTGCTCCAGCTCGCCCTGGTCAGCGACAGTGCCAACTGGCTGCGCATGGCCAAATATGCCGACGATCTGCGCGATCGGCTGAACGTGGTGCCCGGCGTGCGCACGACGACGATCGATGCGCTTGCCCGGCCCGAAGTCCGCGTCGCGATTGATGCCGGGCGACTGGCGGAGGCACGGCTACCGGCATCGGCGGTCGCCAATGCGATTGCCCAGGGCGGGATTGATCTGCCTGCCGGCGCGGTCAGCGGATCGGGGCGGCGATTCAATATCGATGCCGGCGGTGCGTACCGGAGCGTCGATGCGGTGCGCAACGTTACCGTGCGTGCGGGCGATGGCCGCCTGGTGCGCGTCGGCGATGTCGCGACGGTGGGTTGGGCCGAGGCGGAGCAGCTTCACATCGCCCGCTTCAATGGCAAGCGTGCGCTGTTCGTGACGGTGCGGCAGAAGGATGAGGTCGACGCGGGCACGCTGCGCGATGCGCTCGTCGATGCGGTTGCTGCCTATCGAACCGATCTGCCGCCTGACATCGCCTTGGAAGTCGCCTTCGACCAGAGCCGCGACATTGCCGTGAAGCTCGCGCAACTCGGCCGCGATTTCGCGATTGCGCTGGGGCTGGTGCTGATCACCATCTTCCCGCTCGGCTTCCGCCCGTCGCTGATCGTGATGATCTCGATCCCCTTGAGCCTCGCGATGGGGGTGCTGCTGCTCTATCTGTTCGGCTATTCGCTCAACCAGATCAGCATTTCGGGCTTCATCATTTCGCTGGGGCTGTTGGTCGACGATTCGATCGTGGTGACCGAAAATATCGAGCGCCATATCCGGGACGGCGACCCGCCGATCACTGCCGCGGTCAATGGCACGCGGGAGATTGGTGCGGCCGTGCTTGGCGCAACCGGCGTGCTGTTGTTCGCCTTTCTGCCGCTCACCTTTCTACCGGAAGGCGCGGGCGATTTTGTCCGCGGGCTGCCGATGGCAGTGATCCTGACGGTGGCAAGTTCACTCGTCGTGTCGCTGACGATCATTCCTTTCATCGCCAGCCGGATGCTGAAACCCCATGCTGCAGAGGGCAATGCGCTGCTTCGCACGATCATGGGGGGCATCCAGACCTTTTACTCGCCGATCCTCCACGCCGCGCTTGATCGGCCGCGCATCTGGTTCTGGGGCGCGCTGACGCTGTGCATCGGCGCGTTCGGCCTGGTGCCCGTGCTGGGGTTCAGCCTGTTCCCGTCTGCCGAAACACCTTATTTCCTGGCGCGGGTCGAAACGCCCGAGGGCAGCAGCATTGCCCAGACCGACAAGGCCGTGCGCGACGTTTCCGCCATCATCGCCAGGGAAGGCGCGGTGGTGAACCGCATGGACAATGCCGGGCGTGGCAATCCGCAGATTTTCTACAACATCTTCCCGCGTGAAGAACGCGCGCGATACGGCGACATCTTCGTGACGATGAAGGAATGGGATCCACGCGTCAGTCCGGGCATGCTCCGCCGCTTGCGTGAACGGCTCGCCGAATTTCCCGATGCACGAGTGACGGTGGTCAACTTCGAAAACGGCCCCCCGGTCGAAGCGCCGATCGCGGTCCGCGTGCGCGGGCCTGAACTCGATGTGCTCAAGAAGCTATCGGACCGGGTGATCGCCGAAATGGAAAAGGTGCCCGGGCTGCGCGATATCGACAGCCCCGTCGCCTATGACCGGGTCGATATCGATCTGGGGCTCGATGAGGCCAAAGCCGGCCTTTTGGGTGTTGCCCCCGGCGAAGCGCGGCGTGCCGTGCGGCTGGCGATCAGTGGCGAACAGGCAAGCCGCCTGCGCGATGAGGAAGGCGATACCTGGCCGGTCACCGTCCGCTTGCCCCTACCTGGCAATCAGCCGGTGTCCGCACTGGGTCAGGTCTATGTGCCAACCACCGCGGGGGGCAGCATTCCGCTGCTCGAAATCGCGACGCCGACGCTCAAAAGCGTGGCCCCGCAGATCACACGCTTCAAGCTGCAACGCACCGTGACGATCACTGCCTATAACCAGCCGGGTGAGCTGACATCGAAGCTGACCACGGTGGTGCAAAAGCAGCTCAAGAATATCGATCTGCCCAAGGGCTACAGCATCAGCCTGGGCGGTGAAGCCGAGGCGGCGGCGCGCAATTTTTCCGGGCTGGGGCCAATCATTCTGCTCGCGACATTCGGGATCATCGGCGTGTTGGTGCTCGAATTCGGCCGGTTCAAGGAAACCGCCGTGGTCGCGGGTGTCGTGCCGCTGGGCACCTTTGGCGGGCTCATCGCGCTGCTGGTGACGGGCAATTCGCTGTCGTTCCTGGCGATCATCGGCTTCGTCGCGCTGATCGGTATCGAGATCAAAAACTCGATCCTGCTCGTCGATTTCACCACTCAGCTGCGCGAACGCGGGATGGGACTGCGCGAGGCGATTGAGAAGGCAGGCGAAATCCGCTTCCTCCCGGTGCTGCTCACGTCTGTGACGGCGATCGGCGGCTTGCTGCCGCTCGCGCTCGGCGGATCAGCGCTCTATTCGCCGCTGGCCTGGGTGATCATCGGCGGGCTGGTCAGCTCGACCTTCCTCAGTCGCATTATCACCCCGGTGATGTATCTGCTTGCGGTGCGCGGGGACGAGAAGCGGGCGGTCGATGCACGCGATGCCACAGGTGTTGCGCTCCACCCGGACACACCGTAAAAGTCCGCTTCAGGCGGCCGGCTTGGGTCGCCTTTTTGCGTTAGGGAGCTTTTGCCATGCCGATCACCCCGCTCATGCCCGTTTACCCGCGGTGCGATGTGCGTCCGGTGCGCGGCGAAGGCTGCTACCTGATCGGTGAGCGCGGCGAACGCTATCTCGATTTCGCCAGCGGCATCGCGGTCAA
>CAZWAL010000183.1:0-5434 GCA_964631905.1 uncultured Stakelama sp. | reverse complement strand
GCGCGCGAGGCGCAGCTCGCCCGCGCCTGATGCCGCGCCATACCGAAACGCGGCGACTGCCCTACACGCCCGAACAAATGTTCGCGCTTGTGGCCGATGTGGCGCGTTATCCCGACTTCCTGCCCTGGGTGTCTGCGATTCGGGTGCGATCGAACAGCGAGACCGATCTGGTGGCCGACATGATCGTCGGGTTCAAAGGCCTTCGCGAGACATTCACGTCGAAAGTCGCAAAGACGCGGCCATCGCGAATTATGGTCGAATATGTCGATGGGCCGTTAAAATATCTGCGCAACGACTGGGGGTTTCGGTCCGACGGGCAGGGTGGGTGCCTGGTCGATTTTTCGGTCGATTTCGCCTTCAAGAACCGGGTGTTCGAAGCACTGGCAGGGCAAGTTTTTGATCGGGCGCTACGCAAGATGATCGGCGCGTTCGAGGAACGCGCGGCGGTCCTTTACGCCTCGGCTACGGGTGCGCCGGGGAGCAGCAACTCAAGCGCGCACAGTGCTGCCTGAAGCCTGATTCCCCCGCGCCCCAGATCACCGAAATCGCGACGATCGGCGACTACGTTTGACGGATCATCCCCCTTTTCGGCGCGCGCGAATACGACGGTGCCGACCGGTTTCTTGTCAGTTCCGCCGCCAGGTCCAGCAACGCCGGTGATTGCCACCGCCACATCCGCGCCCGACGCCGCCAGCGCGCCCTGCGCCATGCTCCACGCCACGGCGATCGAGACCGCACCAAAGGTATCCAGCACATCCTGGCTCACCTTCAGCTGTGCCGCCTTGGCGTCGTTCGAATAAGTGACAAAGCCGGTGTGCATGACCCCGGACGAGCCCGGGATTTCAGTGATGGCAGCAGCGACCAGACCGCCGGTACAGCTTTCCGCGATCGAAATCGTACGCCCGGCGGCGAGGTTTTCGGTGACGACGCGCCGCGCCGCCTCGACCAATACCGGGGGCAGAATGCTGTCCATGTCAACGCGCTCCCGGTTGGCAGATCGGCAGACGGGGCTTGTTCGCGCCCGATCTTTTGGCATCGACCAGTTGAATAATCGACACGAACAGGCCAGCGGTGTTGCGCGGTGGCAAGGGTTGAGCAAGCGTGACGATCCGCTCGATTGCGGGGCAATCGACGGGCTGTAGGCCCTGGGTCAGCGCGGGCGTTACCAGTGTTGCCAGCAATGGGCGGGCTACATCCGTGCTAAGCAGTGAAGCGATTTCCGGCCCCGTGATCTTGGCAATTGCGAGCCGCCCGCGCGGCCAGGCCAGATCGGCCTCGGCGCGGTATTTGGCGATGAACGGGCCTGATGTCTGGCGCAGCAACGCCGAGCTTGGCAGCACCGGTGCGCAAATCCGGCCGACATCACTAATCAGTTCGGGCACAACCGCGGCAACCAGTGCTTCGGCCTCGATCGGGGTGACGCAGGGCAGGGTGACGGTCGCGACCACATTTTGGGCCGACGCGGCAGTTGCGCCGAGCGCCAGCATCACCGCAGCCGAAATCGAGCGCAACCGGATCATCGCAGCGGCACCCGGATGGTCGCGACGGCCTGTGCGGCGATGCCTTCGCCGCGCCCCGTAAAGCCGAGCTTCTCGGTGGTGGTCGCCTTGATACTGACCTGATCGGTGTCGAGCGAGAGCAATTCGGCGATCCGTGTGCGCATCGCTTCACGGTGCGGGCCGATTTTGGGTGCTTCGCAGATCAGGGTCAGGTCGACAAAATCGATGATGCCGCCGCGCTCAGTGATCAAATGGGCTGCATGCTGGAGAAACTTGTACGAAGCGGCCCCACGCCATTGCGGATCGCTGGGTGGGAAATGCGTACCGATATCGCCCGCGCCGATAGTGCCAAGCAGCGCATCGGTGAGCGCATGCAGCCCGACATCGGCATCGCTATGACCCGAAAGGCCTTTGTCATGCGGGATCAGGATTCCCCCCAGCCACAGCTCCTCGCCGTCTTCGAGCCGGTGGACGTCATATCCGATCGCGCTACGCGACACGAACGTCGCCCCCTGCCGCGCTTCGGCAGCGGCGAAATCAGCGGGGTAGGTTACCTTTTCGAGCATGATATCGCCTTCTACCATTGCAACCTCGCCACCAAAACGGCGAACCATCTGTGCATCATCGGTCGCGTCTTCGCCATCGGGCCATTGCCGGTGCGCGTCGAGCACTGCCTGAAAATGGAAAGCCTGGGGGGTTTGCACCCGGAACAGGCGGTCGCGCGGCACTGTAGCCCCAAGAATTTCGATGCCGTTTGCGAGCGTATCGGCCACCGGCAGCACAGGTACCGCCCCTGTGCTGTCGATGAGTGCCGTGATCAACCGGTCAATTACCGCTGCGGACAGGAAGGGCCGGGCGGCGTCGTGGATGAGCACCAGATCGGCGCCTCCATTGGCGGCGATCATTTCAAGCCCTGCGTGCACCGAATGGCGACGGGTTGCCCCTCCGGTGAGGCGCGGAACAGCGCCGATCGCCGCATCGAGCAACGCGTCCTGGCCTTCGCCGATGGCTACGATCACGTCTGCAATTGCCGGATGCACCGTCAGCGCGGCGTGGCTATGGGCAATCATCGGCTGACCCGCGACAGGGGCGAACTGTTTGGGCACGGTGCCACCGGCGCGGGTGCCGGTGCCGGCAGCGACGATCAGGGCGACGACGCGGGGATGATCCTTCATGGCGTCCGCCTAGCGCAACTGCCCAGCGCTCGCCAGTCTTGCCAGTGTGTCGCATCACGGGTAAACGCTGCCTGTTTTTCAGGCAGATTATGACCAGGCTATCCCCCATCCAGATCGGTCCCGTGCGGATCGACAGCCCCGTGCTGCTCGCCCCGATGACGGGCGTGACCGATATGCCGTTCCGGCGGATCGTGCGGCGATATGGATCAGGCCTCAACATCTCCGAAATGATCGCCAGCCAGGCGATGATCCGCGAGACGCGTCAATCGCTGCAAAAAGCGGCGTGGGACCCGGTGGAAGAGCCGATCTCCATGCAGCTTGCCGGATGTAGCCCCTATGAAATGGCCGAAGCGGCAAAGCTCAACGAAGATCGCGGCGCGCAGATCATCGACATCAACATGGGTTGTCCGGTCAAGAAAATCGTCAACGGCGAGGCGGGGTCAGCACTGATGCGCGATCTGCCGCTCGCTGCCAGTCTCATCGAGGCGACCGTGAAGGCCGTAAAGGTGCCAGTGACGGTGAAGATGCGGATGGGGTGGGATCACACCAGTTTGAACGCGCCGGAACTCGCGCGGATCGCGCAGGACCTGGGTGCGCAGATGATCACCGTCCATGGCCGCACGCGCAACCAGATGTACAAAGGCAACGCCGACTGGGCTTTCGTTCGGCGTGTGAAAGAAGCCGTGACGCTGCCCGTCATCGTCAACGGCGATATCTGCTCGATTGCCGATGCCGAAATGGCGCTTGAGCAATCGGGCGCGGACGGCGTGATGATCGGGCGTGGTGCCTATGGGAAGCCGTGGCTGCTTGGCCAGGTGATGGAATGGTTTGCAACTGGCAAAGTGCGCCACGATCCTGATCTGGACGAACAATATTGTGTTATTATAGAGCATTACGAAGCGATGCTCGCGTTATATGGTAATGAAACCGGCGTCAATCTCGCGCGGAAGCATATCGGATGGTATACGCGCGGGCTGCATGGCTCGGCAGAATTCCGCAACCGCGTGAACCAGCAGGCAGACCCTATGGTCGTTCTGACGATGCTGGCGGAATTCTATGCGCCGTACCGCACCGGCTACGCCACGCGGCAGGCGGCCTGACGGGATTGCCGCAATCGGATATCCCCGTTTATGTCGATCCAGTGCCGCGGCCTTTGTTTGCCGAATTGCTGGCGGCACTGCCCGTCGCCGTGTTGCTGGTCGATCCGGCCGGGCGGATAGGCTACGCCAACAGCGAGGCCGAGCTGCTGCTCAATATCTCCGAACGCGCGATGCAGGGGCATCGGCTCGATCATGTAATGGTGCCGCCCGCGGGCTATGGTGATCGTCGTGCAGGCCTCGGCTTTGCAGTCTATGACAGTGTGGTCGAAACGACCCGGGGCGGGCGTGTGCGGATCGACTTTATCGAAGCGATGATTGCCGATCACCCCGGCTGGCGGATCATCACGCTCCACAATGGCGCGGCATCACGGCGACTGGGGCAGGCCGATCGTGCAGCGGCACGTTCTGCCGTGGGGGCAGCGGCGATGCTGGCGCAAGAAATCAAGAACCCGCTCTCCGGCATCCGCGGCGCGGCGCAGCTGCTGGCGAACAGCGCGAGCGGCGACGACGCTGCCGAATTGACGACGCTGATCGTGACCGAAGTGGACCGGATCGCCGCGCTGATCGACCGGATGCAGGATTTTACTGATACGCGCCCGTTGTCGCTTGGCGCGCATAATGTCTATCCGATGCTCGATCATGCTCGGCGCGTCGCGTTGGCGGGCTTTGCGCGCGGCATGACGATCGAGGAACGGTTCGATCCGTCATTGCCTGCGGTGATGGTCGATCCCGATGCGCTGATGCAGGTGATGATCAACCTTCTCAAAAACGCACGCGAGGCGACGCTTCGCCAGGCCGATGCGCGGATCAAGCTGACGACAGCATACCGCCACGGCATGGCGGTGCCTGCTACCCCCGGAAAACCGCGCCAGCGCCTGCCGATTGAGTTGTGTGTGATCGACAATGGCCCCGGTGCCCCCGCCGACATTGCCGATCACCTGTTCGACCCCTTTGTTTCGGGCAAGCCGGAGGGGCAGGGGCTTGGCCTGGCGCTTGTCGAAAAGCTGGTCCGTGATATGGGCGGCATCGTCCAATATGCGCGCGAGGGCACGCCCGAACAGACGGTGTTCCGTATCCTGCTGCCGGCGGCCGCACGATGAGCGGGCGCATCCTAGTCGTCGATGACGATGCCGCGATCCGCACTGTCGTTGGCCAGGCGCTGCGGCGCTTGGGTCATGACGTCAAGACGGTGGGCACGCTTACCGAAATGCATCAGCAGCTCGCGGCGGGACTGCCCGATGTGCTGATCACTGATGTCGTGCTGCCCGATGGCAATGGGCTGGACATGGTATCCAGCCTGCTCGTCACCCATCCGGGGCTGCCGGTCATCGTCCTGTCAGCCCAGAACACACTGACGACGGCGGTGCGTGCAACCGAGGTTGGGGCGTTTGACTATCTGCCCAAGCCGTTCGATCTCGATATGCTTGCCCGCACCGTTAAAGGCGCGATGGAGCGGGGCCATGCCGCCGCGATCAGCATCGATCCCGATGGCGACGGGTTGCCGCTGATCGGACGTTCGCCCGCAATGCAGGACGTGTACCGGATCATCGCTCGGGTCGTCTCGAACGACCTGACCGTCCTGATTTCAGGGGAATCGGGCACCGGCAAGGAGCTGGTGGCGCGCGCGGTGCATGATCTGGGGCCTCGCCGTCACGCGCCA
>CAZWAL010000182.1:0-5457 GCA_964631905.1 uncultured Stakelama sp. | reverse complement strand
GATATTGCTCCTCGACCTTCCACTCGATCGGCAGGCCGTGGCAGTCCCAGCCGGGGACATAGGGCGCGTCCTTGCCGAGCAGGCTCTGCGTGCGGCAGACAGTGTCCTTCAGGATATGGTTGAGCGCATGGCCAATATGCATGTCGCCATTCGCATAGGGCGGACCGTCGTGGAGGATGAACTTCTCGCGACCCCGCCGCGCATCGCGCAGCTTTTCATACAGGCCGATCGACTGCCACTGCGCCAAAATGCCCGGTTCCTTCTGCGGAAGGCCGGCTTTCATGGGGAACTCGGTCTTCGGGAGGAAGACGGTGTCCTTGTAATCGGGTGCGGTGCTGTCAGTCATAAGTCGGCGGGCAATAGCGTAGCGGGGGGCGCTATACAAAGAAGAAGATTTGGGTGCGCCCTATCCCGCCGCCAGCACCACCCGCGCCGCCGCGCAATCGGCGTCCATTTGGGCCACCAGCGCGTCGAGCCCGTCGAACTTCGCTTCGGGGCGCAGATAGGCGATCAGCTCGACCTCGATCGACTGACCATAAAGATCCTCGGCGAAATCGAACAGGAACACTTCGAGCAGTTCCTTGGGCGGATCGAAGGTGGGGCGCACGCCGATATTCGCGGCGCCGTCCACCACCCGACCATCGGCCAACCGCGCGCGCACCGCATAGATGCCGTACGCCGGGCGCAGATAACTGCCCATGTCGATATTGGCGGTGGGATAGCCGATCGTGCGGCCGACCTTGTCGCCGTGCTGCACGGTGCCCGCAATCGCAAAAGGCCGCGTCAGCAGTCGCGCCGCGCCCGCCGGATCGGCCCCCTGCAACAGTGCGCGGATGCGGCTGGAGGAGACGACTTCGTCCGCTGCCGTCACCGGCCCCACGGTATCGCAGCTGAACCCGTTTGCCGTGCCTAGTGTGGCGAGCACCTCCACATTGCCACCGCGCTTTGCGCCGAAAGTAAAATCCTGCCCCGTCACCACACCCGCGACGCCCAGATTGGTGACCAGACATTCATCGACGAACGCCGCCGCGCTTAACCGGGCAAGGGTCGCATCGAAATGCAGCACCACCATTGCGTCGGCTCCCGCCGCACCGAACAGCCGTTGGCGCTGATCGAGCGTGGTCAGGCGGAATGGCGGGGTATCGGGCTTGAAGAAGCGCACCGGGTGCGGATCGAATGTCGCAACCAAAGCGGGCACACCGCGCGCCTTGGCCAGCGCCACCGCACGGCCGACGACCGCCTGGTGCCCCAGGTGAAATCCATCGAAATTGCCGAGCGCTACAATGCCGCCGCGATACCGCTGGGGCACTGGCGCACCCCCGTCGAGACGCTCCATGCGCGCGGCTATACGGGTGCGACGGCGCGCGCGCTAGCCATCACCGCTGCGGTACCATGCCCGCGCGAAGCACGCGCAGCACATTGCCGCCCATCACCTTGGCGATCTCGTCACGGGTGAAGCCACGATCGACCAGCGCCTGCGTCACCACCGCGAGCTGCGACACATCGAATGCGGTCGTCACCGCGCCGTCGAAATCCGATCCCAGCCCGACATGATCGATCCCGACGAGATCGCGGACATGCGCGATCGCCGCCGCCGTGCTGCGCGGATCGGTGCCGCAGATTGCCGCATCCCAGTAACCGATGCCGATCACCCCGCCCGTCTTAGCGATGCCCCTTATCTCGTCATCGGTCAGGTTGCGGTTGACCTTGCACACCGCCTGCACCCCGCCATGGCTGGAGACGATCGGCCGCTTGGCCATCGCAATCACCTCAGCCACTGCCGCGTGACTGCTATGCGCGATGTCGACGACCATGCCGATCTTTTCCATCCGCCGCACAACCTGCCGACCGAGCGGGGTCAGCCCGCCCTTCGCCACGCCGTGCATCGATCCCGCCACTTCATTGTCAAAGAAATGCGCGAGCCCCGCCATCCGGAACCCGGCCGCGTAAAGCCGATCGAGATTGCCGAGCTTGCCTTCGATATCCTGCAACCCTTCCACCGACAGCAGCCCGCCCACGGCTGGCGAGCCGTTGCGCCGATCGGACAGCAGTGCATCGAGATCAGCGGGCGTCAGGACGACGCGGAGGGTTGCCTTTGACGCGGCGGCATATTTTTTCAGCTTTTCGGCATGCCAGAGCGAGCGTTCGAGCAACGACGTCCAGGTCCGTACCGGCTGGCGCTGCGCCACCGTCAGCAGCGTGATATTATCGCTGTCCGCTGCATTGGCATCGTAATTCTGGCCTTTGGGCGTCTTGGTGACCGAGGAGAAGACCTGCAACGCGACATTGCCTGCCATCAAGCGGGGCAGATCGACCTGGCCCTGATCGGATCGTTCGAGCAGATCGCGGCTCCAGAGCAGCGGATCGGCGTGCATGTCAGCGATGCTGAGCGTCGCGTGCAACGCGCGGGTCTGCGCGGTCACCTTGGGCAGGGGCACGGGCACGACCTTGTTCATCGAACGTTCGACCATGCCGGGCGCGAACGCGAAAAAGGCGAAGGCGGCAATGACGATCAGGACGACCAGGCCCAGGACTATCCGGCGGATCATTCATTTCCTCCCCAAGGTGACGAAGCGATAGCCGGGGCGCGCCCCGTCTGCGGGATGATCCTCGGCCGCGAGCACCGCGAATCCCTCCAGCGATGGCGCGACCGTATCGCCTTGCGGTGACAGATGCACCTCGGTCAGTTCGATCCGCTGTGCCAGCGGGAGAAACAGCGCGTAAATCTCCGCTCCGCCGATGATGGCGACGTCGCCCTGGCCGGTCATCGCCAGCGCTTCAGCCACCGAATGCGCCACCTCTGCGCCAACCGCCGCCCAGCCTGCGTCGCGCGTCAGCACGATGTGTCGCCTGCCGGGGAGCGGGCTCGGGAAACTCTCGAATGTCTTGCGGCCCATGATCATCGGCTTGCCCATCGTCATCGCCTTGAAGCGCTTCAGATCGGCGGGCAGATGCCATGGCATCTTGCCCTTGTGCCCGATCACGCCATTATCGGCGCGGGCGAGGTAGAGCGTCAGGGTCTGCGGATCGGCCATCGCCTGCTTATGCGAGGGCGCGCGGCGCGTGCCAAGCGCAGCGTCATCCGTTGAGCGTCAGCGCAATGCCTACCGGGCCGATCCGCGCGTCGAGAATGGCGTGCGACGTCGCGGGTGACAGCTTGGGGGGCAACGGTTTGGACTGCCGATCCCCCGCCGTGCCAATCACCAACGCGGCCAGCACCAGCGCGACATACAGGTTTCTCATTGCCCGATTCCCTCGATCACCTCTTGTGATTACGCATGTAATCACAGCGCTTGAACGCGGGATGAACGGGCTTGTTCAGATAGCGACAGGTGCGGCTATATGCGGCTGAGCGACGTAATCGATCAGCTTGAAATCTTCATACTCGTACCCGTCGATGCCATCCGGCTTGCGCAGGATTTCCAATCGAGGCAGCGGGCCGGGCGTGCGCGTCAATTGCAGCCGGGCCTGATCGAGATGATTCGAATAGAGATGGCAATCGCCGCCGGTCCAGATGAACTCGCCGACCTCCAGCCCGCATTGCTGCGCCAGCATGTGCGTCAGCAGCGCATAGCTGGCGATGTTGAACGGCACGCCGAGAAACACGTCCGCCGATCGCTGGTAAAGCTGCAGACTGAGCTTGCCGTTGGCGACATGCGTCTGGAACAGGCAGTGACACGGCGCGAGCGCCATCGCGTGGAGATCGCCGGGGTTCCAGGCGGAAACGATCTGGCGACGCGAGGCGGGGTTGGTCTTGATCTGGGTAATCAGCTCGGCGATCTGGTCGATCGACCGGCCATCGCCCGCCGCCCAATCGCGCCATTGCTTGCCGTAAATCGGGCCGAGATCGCC
Organism: uncultured Stakelama sp.; assembly: GCA_964631905.1. Lineage (GTDB taxonomy): Bacteria > Pseudomonadota > Alphaproteobacteria > Sphingomonadales > Sphingomonadaceae > Sphingomonas. The sequence goes on along the minus strand of CAZWAL010000182.1, from coordinate 1,605 downwards.
GTCTTCGCGCGCCCATTCATCCCAGATGCCGACCTTGCGCTCCTGCAGCCAGCGCACATTGGTGTCGCCGCGCAGGAACCAGAGCAGCTCGACGATGATCGAGCGCAGATGCAGCTTCTTGGTGGTCAGCGCGGGGAAGCCCTGTGCGAGATCGAACCGCATCTGATGCCCGAACACCGACAAGGTGCCGACACCGGTCCGGTCAGCGGTCTCGACACCGGTGTTGAGGATCCGCTGCATGAGTTCGAGATAGGCGCGCACCGCTCAGCCTTCCTTGCAGGCTTTGATGGCGCGGGGTTCGGGGCGGGGCCCGCGCGGGCGGAACGACGCCATATAGCCGCCGGCGGAGGGCATTTCGCTCATCGCCACCTGCTCATAGCCGATGGCAGCGAACTCGCATTTCAGCAGGGCGGGAGGGGTGCCGTGGTTCTGCGTGGGGCGGTTGGCATCGACGACGATCACCAATCCGTCGGACTTCAGCGCAGGCCGCATCCGCCACAGAAATTCATATGGCTGCTCGATCTCATGATACATATGCACCATCAGCACCCGGTCGAAGCTGTTTTTCGGCAGCTTCGGATCAGCGGGTTCGCCCAGTCGCACGCTGACGCTTTGCAGACGTTCGCGGACCACGCGCTGGGCAAGCGAATCGCGGACTTCGGGCACGATATCCTCGGCGAGGACGCGCCCTTCCTTGCCGACGCGTTCGGCGAGGCGGATCGTGTAATATCCCTCACCCGCGCCGATATCGGCTACGGTCATGCCGGGCTTGATCCCGGCCTTGTCCATCACTTCATCGGCTTCGTTGAGCCGATCGCGCGATTCCTCGTTCGACCAGCGTGACGAAACGATCCGGGCGACCGGTCGATCGGCGGCGGGAAAGGGGCCAGCACCGTCGCCGCCCGACGCCATAGTGCCCGCACCGACATCGCACGCCGCGATCAGCACCAATGCGCCAAGGATCGCAGCGCGGTGCATATTAGTCGACATCCTCGACGTCGACCGTTTCGCCCGTCACGCGCTGCGACAACGCCGCCGCCATGAATGGATCAAGCGCCCCGTCGAGCACATCGCCTGGGGCGGTGGAGACCACGCCGGTGCGCAGATCCTTCACCATCTGGTACGGCTGCAGCACATAGGACCGGATCTGGTGGCCCCAGCCGATATCGGTCTTGCTGTCGTTCTCGGCATTGGCCGCCGCTTCGCGGATGGCGAGCTCACGCTCATAGAGCCGGGCGCGCAGCTGGTTATAGGCTTCCGCCTTGTTCTTGTGCTGCGAACGCTGGTTCTGGCACTGCACGACGATGCCGGTCGGGATGTGCGTGATGCGCACTGCCGAATCGGTGGTGTTGATGTGCTGCCCGCCTGCGCCGCTCGCGCGGTAGGTATCGATCCGCAGGTCGCTTTCGTTGTAATCGACCTCGATATTATCGTCGATCACGGGATAGACCCAGACGCTGGCAAAGCTGGTGTGCCGCCGCGCCGCGCTGTCATAGGGGCTGATCCGGACCAGCCGGTGGACGCCGCTTTCGGTCTTGGCATAGCCGTACGCGTTTTCGCCTTTCAGCAGCAGTGTCGCTGATTTGATGCCCGCCTGTTCGCCCG
>CAZWAL010000181.1:0-5585 GCA_964631905.1 uncultured Stakelama sp. | reverse complement strand
GCCATCATCCCGGTGCGCGAACGCCTCCTCCGAACGCTCATCAAGAACGCCGTCCCGACAGCAACGCTTGGCCGCGATCGCAAGGTTTCCGGTGGTTTCTACACCAGCCACGCCCTGGAGGTGCTCCTGGGATGAAGCCTGCCGCGACGACCAAATTCTGGATGACGGCGGGCACGAAATTCCTGCCCTTTGCCGATGCGGCGAGCAAGGATTTGCCGCTGAGCCGGTTGCTGCGGCTGTCGCTGTTCCAGGTTTCGGTCGGCATGGCAGCCGTGCTGCTTACCGGCACGCTCAATCGCGTGATGATCGTCGAACTCGGCATGTCGGGGTCGGTGGTCGCCGCGATGGTCTCGATCCCGCTGCTGTTCGCTCCGTTGCGAGCGCTGATCGGCTTCAAGTCCGATCATCACCGCTCGGTGCTCGGCTGGAAGCGTGTCCCCTATATCTGGTTCGGCACCTTGCTGCAGTTCGGCGGCTTCGCGATCCTGCCCTTCGCGCTGCTGGTGATGTCCGGCGGCGGCCAGGGATCAGCGCTTAGTGGTCAAATTGCCGCGGCACTGGCGTTCCTGTTCATCGGCGCCGGGATGCACACCACCCAGACCGCGGGGCTGGCGCTTGCGACCGATCTCGCCACCGACGAAACCCGCCCGCGCGTCGTTGCGCTTCTCTATGTCATGCTGCTTGTCGGCATGATGATCAGCGCGCTCGTGATCGGCCAGCTGCTGATCGATTTCTCGGCGACGCGGCTGGTGCAGATCGTGTCTACCGTCTCGGTGATGACCGTGGTTCTCAACGTGATTGCGCTCTGGAAACAGGAAGCCCGCAACCGCGCCGCAACCAGCTCCACCGCCCCTCGGCCGTCGTTCAATCGGGCTTGGGCGATCTTCATTGCCCGGCCAAAGACGATGCGACTGCTGGTTGCCGTCGGACTCGGCTCGGCGGCATTCAGCATGCAGGATGTGCTCCTGGAACCCTATGGCGGCCAAATCCTTGGCCTTTCCGTCGGCGCCACGACGTCGCTCACGGCGCTGTGGGCGATGGGGATGCTTGCCGGTTTCTCGCTCGCGGGTCGCCAGTTGAGCCGTGGTGCCGAACCTCACCGGCTGGCCGGTTTTGGCGGCGTGGCGGGGATTTTCGCTTTCATGATGGTGCTGTTCGCTGGTCCGATCGGCTCTCCCCCGTTGCTGGCGATGGGGGCCGCCGCGATCGGCTTTGGTGCCGGCATGTTCTCGGTCGGCACGTTGACTGCGGCCATGTCCCTTTCTGACGAGGACCATGCAGGCCTCGCGCTCGGTGCCTGGGGTGCCGTGCAGGCGACCTGTGCTGGCCTTGCCATCGCAATCGGCGCGTTCGCGCGCGATCTGATCTCGGCGGCGGCGGTCGCGCGCGATCTCGGCCCAACGCTGGCGGCACCGACCACTGGCTATGGCTTTGTGTACGCTGTGGAAATTGTGTTGTTGTTGGCGACTCTGGTGGCACTGGGGCCGCTGGTTCGCGGGAGAGACAAGGCGCAGACGTCGCGCTTCGGCCTCACCGAATTCCCCATTTGACGGATATGTGAAGGAAATTCCCATGAACCTCCAAGTCACCCAAGGGATCGATATCGCACTGATTGTGCTCGACGCCTTTTTCATTTTCTTCCTTGGCCTCGTGATCTACCTGCGGCGCGAAGATCGCCGCGAAGGTTATCCGCTTGAGCATGAGCTGACCGGTCGCCTCGAAGGCGAAGGCGGGCTGATCCTCACCGCACCGACCAAATTCTTCAAGCTGCCTTTCGGCCATGGCACTGTCAGCGCCCCAACCAAGGGTCGCGAGCCGCTGCAGGTGCCGGGTGCGCGCAAGTCGGATTGGTTTGCAGGCGCGCCCATCGAGCCGACCGGCAATCCGCTGGTCGACGGTGTCGGCCCTGCCGCCTGGACCGAGCGCGCCAAGCGCCCCGATCTCGATTGGGAAGGCCATCCACGCATCGTGCCGATCAGCGCGGCACATGGCTTTACGATTGCGCGGCAGGATGCCGATCCACGCGGCTACACCGTCGTCGGCTGTGATGGCCGCAAGGCTGGTACGGTCAGCGACGTCTGGGTCGACAAGGCCGATCGCCTAATCCGCTATCTGCAGGTTGATACTGCTGGCGGTCGTCAGGTGTTGATGCCGATGTTCGTTTCATCGGTAAGCCGGGCAAACCAGTCGGTGACGACTACGGCCATCACCGCCGCACAGTTCGCCGATGCGCCAGGCATCGACGGTCCCGGCGTGATCACGATGTACGAAGAAGAGCGGGTCCAGGCCTATTTCGGCGGTGGCTATCTGTATGCGACCCCCGATCGTTCGGAGCCGCTGATATGATGACGGAATATGAAAATGAGCCGGTTCCCGGCCTGCCAGGTCTGCTGCCCAAGGGGGAGACGATCATCTGGCAGGGAGCACCCAATTGGCGGGTGCTCGCCCGGACGGCTTTTCATACCGGGACTGTTGCGGTGTATTTTGCCGGGCTGACGGTATTCGCGCTGGGTGCCGCCGCATGGCGCGGCATTCAGTCGCCTTCCGATCTGGCGGGCGTCGGCATCACCGTCGGCGGGGCCGTGGTTGGCGTGGCGCTGCTCCATCTGCTCGCCTGGGCCGTTGCCCGCACAACGATCTACACGCTCACCGATCGCCGCATCGTGCTGCGGTTCGGCGTGGCACTGCCCAAGTGCATCAACCTGCCGCTGAACATCATCGGCAACGTCGATCTTCGGCACCGCACCCACGGCACCGGTGATCTGGCGATGAAGCTGACCAGCGAACAACGGCTTGGTTACGCGGCGCTCTGGCCGCATGCACGCGCCTGGCATTATAGCAATCCGCAACCGATGATGCGCGCGGTACCCGATGTCGATGCCGTAGCCACGTTGCTCGCCCGCGCATGCCTGTCGATCCAGACCAACGGTCGTGTTGTTCCCATCGAAGCCGCAACCCGTCTTAACCAGACTTCTGAACAGGCAGCTGCCGCATGACCACCGCGCCGCATTCCCATCATGTCGATGTTCCCAAGGGCGCGCTGATGATGGCCGGCCTGTTGGTGGTATCGTCGATCGCGATCACCAGCATTGCTCGGATCGCACAGGTGCCGCCCGCCGCTTCACCCGTGTTGCTGCGCGCCGAAAAGAAGATCGCCCCAATCGCGACGCGCCAGTTGCGCTTCAGCGACCGGGCCGACGGCGCGGTGATTATCGAAGATGTTGGCACTGGCGGCACCGCTTTGCTGCTTGAACCCGGCACGAACAGCGGTTTCATTCGCGGTGTGATGCGCGGTCTTGCGCGTGAGCGGCGGATGCAGGGGATCGATTCGACCCCGCCTTTCCACCTCACCTTGTGGAAAGACGGCGAATTGTCATTGACGGATACGGTTACGGGGCGTTCAATCGAACTCAACGCCTTTGGAACGACCAACCGTGCGACGTTCCTTGATCTGCTCACCCGCCCGGAGACTGCCCGGTGATTTCCCTGTTTGGTATTCGGTCACGTACCCGGTTCGACACACCGTGCCGGATCGAGATCGAGAACAGCCATGAGCATTTCCACGCGCATGTGGAACTCGATGGTGGGGTTGCGATCAACCCGGGCGACAAGGTGCTGGTGCACGGCGACCCGATCGTGATCGGTTTCGGCGAAAGTGCGACGTTTGACCGTATTGCCACCGTCGAGCGCGCAAACGCATTCGAGCGCCTCTGGACCAAGTTCGCCGGCCATTTCGAAATGACCGAACTTTACGAAGTCAGTTTCCTGCCGCGGAGGACCGTATGAACGCTATCACGCCAATCAAGGCAGCGCCCGATGGCACGCTGGATACAATGGCGATCGCGCGGGAAAACACGGTCCTGTCCCCGCGATTCTACACCACCGACTACGTCGCGATGGACAAGATCGACGTCACGCCCGTCCGCGCGGAATGGGACAAGCTGATCGCCGAAATGGTTGCCGATCCCAACAAGCTGCATTTCAAACGGACCAACCAGTTCGACGGCGTTATCGAAAGCCTTCCCGATGGTCTGCGCGAGGAATTCATCGATTTCCTGGTGAGCTCACTGACGGCCGAATTTTCGGGCTGCATCCTCTATGCCGAAATCCAGAAGCGCGCGAAGAACCCTGACATCAAGCAGTTGTTCCGGCTGATGAGCCGCGATGAAAGCCGCCATGCCGGCTTCATCAACGATACGCTGAAGGATGCCGGGATCGGCGTGGACCTTAGCTTCCTGACCAAGACCAAGAAATACACCTATTTCCGGCCGAAGTTCATTTTCTACGCGACCTACCTTTCGGAAAAGATCGGTTATGCGCGCTACATCACGATCTTCCGGCACCTGGCCCGTCACCCGGAACTGCGCTTTCATCCGATCTTCAACTGGTTCGAGGAATGGTGCAACGACGAGTTCCGCCACGGCGAAGCATTTGCACTGCTGATGCGGAACGACCCCAAGCTGCTGACGGGCGTGAACAAGCTGTGGATCCGCTTCTTCTTGGTGGCGGTCTATGCGACGATGTACGTGCGCGATCACAATCGGCCGCAGTTCCACAAGGCGCTGGGCGTTGATCCCAAGGATTATGATTTCCAGGTTTTCCGCGTCTGTTCGGAGATTACCAAGCAGGTATTCCCGATGACGCTCGATACCGACAGCCCCGCTTTCCGTGCCGGTTTGGAGCGGATGCGCAAGACGGCATTGGCGATCGACGCGGCCAAGGCGCAGGGCGGCATCATCGGCAAGATCAAGCAGATCGGGCACGTCGCTGTAGCTGGCGTCAACTTTGCACGGCTCTACTTCCACCCGGTGCAGAAGAATGCGCTGCCGGCCAATGTTCGGCTGGTGCCAGCCTGGTGACCATTCCGCCGCTCTTTTTCGCATTGCTGATGTGGTTCATCGGGACAGGCGCTGTCGTCTGGCTCGATAGCCGCCCGCAGCACACCTTCAAGACCAGCCACCGAATTGCCGGGCTGGTCGCGGTGATCGCGATGGGGGTGGTCTATGCCTATGCCGGCGATACGAGCTGGGCGGGCGCCTATGTCGGTTTTGCTGCTGCCATCCTGATCTGGGGCTGGCATGAAATGGGTTTCCTTATGGGGTTTGTCGCAGGGCCGCTGCGCACGCCTTGCCCCCCCGGTGCCGTGGGCTGGGAACGCTTCAAACTGGCCACTTCAACGGTCATCCATCACGAAATCGCGATCGCGACCAACCTGCTGGTGCTCGTCGCCATCACCTGGGGCCAGCCCAATCAGGCCGCCCCGCTCACCTTTGCCTTGCTGTTCGGCTTGCGCCTCAGTGCCAAATTGAACCTGTTTTTCGGCGTGCCCAATTTGAGCGACGAGATTTTTCCCGCGCACCTGGCCTATCTGAAGACCTATTTTGGCGAGAAATCGATCAGCATGCTTTATCCTTTTTCGGTTGCAGGTTGTGCCGCTGTTGCCACCTGGGCATGGATGAGCGCTGAAGCGGCCCCTACCAATAGTGGGCCAGCCGTTACTGCCACATTGCTTGCTGGACTTGCAGCGCTCGGCCTTGTGGAGCATATATTCCTGGTCCTGCCGGTTCGCGATGCGAAGATGTGGC
>CAZWAL010000180.1:0-5598 GCA_964631905.1 uncultured Stakelama sp. | reverse complement strand
TGCCGTAGATGCGGCTCAGCTGCGGGTTGTTCTGGTCGCCGCGCCAATAGGCACCCGATACGCGCGTCAGCTTGAACGCGTCCGGATCGAGCTTGCCTGTCGAAGCAAGATGCGGCCCCCGGCACATGTCGAGCCAGTCGTCGCCCGACCAATAGACCGTCAGCGGCTCATCGCCCGGTAGCTCGGCGGCCCATTCGGCCTTGAAGCTCTCGCCCTGCTGCTTCCAGCGGCTGATCAGCGTCGCACGGTCCCACACTTCGCGGCGCAGCGGCTTGTCGGCACGGATGATGCCGCGCATCGCCTCCTCGATCGCGGGCAGATCGTCATCGGTGAAGGGGCGATCCTTCGGCGCAAAATCATAGTAGAAACCGTCGTCCGTGGACGGCCCGAAGGTGATCTGCGTGCCGGGGAACAGCTGCTGCACCGCTTCCGCCAGCACATGCGCGAAATCGTGCCGCGCCATTTCCAGCGCATCAGCCTCATCGCGATTGGTGACGAGCGCAAGCGTCGCATCGCCCTCGAATGGGCGACCGATATCGAACAATTCGCCGTTCACCCGCGCGGCGATAGCCGCCTTGGCAAGGCCGGGGCCGATCGCCGCAGCGATATCCGCCGGGGTCGTGCCGGGCGCGACCTGCCGAACGGCACCATCGGGCAGCGTAATCGCGTAAAAATCGGTCATGATCGTTCCTGTCGCATGGGCGCGCTTATGCATAAAGCCGGGCCAGAAGAAAGGGCAGCGTCAGGAGAAAGAGGAGAACGAGAGAGCGACGCCAGCGTCCCCCGTTCCCGGGTGGAGCCTGAAGCGTGGACGTCAGCCGGTGACGTGCAACCCCAGGCCCCCCGGGAAGTCCCGGGTGGTGGTAGTCGTGGTCAAGGCAAGGCGCTTAGTCATCGGAATGCAACCTATGCCGGGCGGGTTGACAAAACAAGTCACCGAAATCGGCGTCACGGCATCCGGCAAGCCATTGTATTGACCGCCACTCAGGGCCTAGTCTGCTGCCCTAACGTCACGACAGGAGCCGCGCCTTGCTGAACCTCACCCGCCCCGAAGGATCGGAACCGCAGGATTTTTACCTGACCCGCCGCACCGCGGTCAGCATGTTTTTCGCAGGCTATGCCGTCGCGGCGGTCGCCGCGAACGCGAAGCCGGTGACGACGCCGGCCGACGGGCTGGTGATCGAGGAAGTGCTGATCCCCAACGGCGCGGCGACGCCCTTACCCGCCTATGTCGCGCGGCCCAAGGGCGCTGGAAAGCACGCGACGATCATCGTCTGCAACGAGATTTTCGGCATTCATGATTACATCAAGGATGTGTGCAAGCGGCTGGCAACGCTCGGCTATGTCGCGGTCGCGCCCGATTTCTTTTACCGTTCGGGCGTGAACCTGCCCGCGCTTAAGGATTTCAAGGAAATCCTGCCCGTGGTGCAAAAGGCGACCCCCGATCAGGTCGATGGCGATGTGAAGGCCACCACCGCCTGGATCAAGGCGGCGAAGTTCGCGAAACCCGGCAAGGTCGGCATTACCGGCTTCTGCTGGGGCGGCGCGGTGGTCTGGCGCACGGCAATGGTCAACGCTGATATCAAGGCAGGCGTGGCGTGGTACGGCCAGTTGAAGCCGCTCATCCCTCGCGCTGCCGAGCTCAAGGCACCGGTGCTTGGGCTATATGGCGCACTCGATAATGGCATCCCGCAGACCGATGTGGCAGCGATGGTTGCCGCACTGAAGTCAGCCGGCAAGACCGGCAGCGACATCCATGTCTATGCCGATGCCCAGCACGGTTTCCACGCCGATTACCGCCCCAGTTATAACGAAGCGGATGCCAAGGACGGCTGGGCACGGCTGCTCGCGCATTTCAAGGCGCATGGGGTGGTGTGAGCGGTCGTCAGCGCAGGTGCATCCTCTAGATAAGTGGATTCCGGGTTTGTCGCGGTTGCCGATTATTGCCTCGTTGCTGATCACCCTGGGCATCGCTGGCGCAGCTTGTGGCGAGGCAAGCAAGGCGGACAATTCGCCCGCGCGGGTCGATGTGCCGAAGGTCGAACGCGAGGGTGTTTGGCAGGCGCCACCCGGCGCCACGCAGGTGCCGCTTTGGCCCGCAAACGTCCCGCTCGCCAAACCCGATTCGGGTGATCGTCCTGAGACCACGGGCAACGGTTCTCCGCTGGTCGGGGGACGGAAATGGCATTGGGCGACTTATGTCACGCGGCCAACGATGACGATCTATCGGCCAAAGGGGCGCAATAGCGGGGCGACGATGCTCGTCCTGCCGTGCGGTGGATTCTATGCCGTCGCGATGGACCTTGAAGGCACCGAAATCTGCGATTGGGTGATCGAGCAGGGGATGACCTGTGTGGTGCTGAAATACCGGACCCCGCAAGTGTGGCCAATCGAGAATGGCCGCCAACAACGGCCCAAAATTCTGCTGGGCCTGGAAGATGCGCAACGTGCGATCGGGTTGCTGCGGCAGCAGGCCTCCACCTATGGCATCGATCCGCACAAGATCGGCGTGATCGGCTTTTCGGCTGGTGCCTATCTTGTCGCCAACATCAGCAATGCGGAAGAGCGCACCTATCCGCTGACTGATGCCGCCGACCAGCAATCCACGCGGCCCGACTTCGCTATCATCGCCTATACGGCGCGTTTGCTCGATACGAGCAAACCAAAGAACACCCTCGAGTTGGCGCCCTGGGTAAAGATCAGCAAAAGCGCCCCGCCGACGCTGATCATCCACGCCATGAACGATCCGGTCGATGATGTCCGCCAACCAATGGCCTATGCGCTGGCCTTGAACGACGCGGGCGTCCCGGTCGACATGCGCCTTTACGCGAAGGGCGGCCATGCTTTCGGTATGCGCCCGACCGCTGATCCGATCACGACGCAGTGGCCGGGGCACGTCAAGCAATGGTTGGGCGATATCGGGATGTTGTGACCAAAGGTCGGCCGGAGTCTATTTCCCCGGCTTCCCGCCCGGTTTCCACGTCGGCACATAGCCGCTATCCGCCAGCCAGCGCATCGGCTCGATCAGCGACTGGATCGCCGCGGTCATGAAGTCGATGTCGATATTCTCAACCGTGTCGTTCGGCGAGTGATAGGTCGGCACGACGGCCCAGCCTGAAACGGTGTGCGCCACCACGCCCTGCAGCGCGAGCGCGTAATTGTCCGATCGCTGGAAGAAGTTTTGTTCGGGATAGGGGTCCGCCGTCACCAGCGCGCCGTGGCTTTTCAGCGCCTCGCCAAAGGTCGAGCGGTCGAACCCGGTCATCATCATTACGCCCTTGGGGAGCTTGGGATCCTGCGCGCCGATCATTTCGATTTCGAGGTTGGCGACGATCTGCGTGAGCGGCACCGGCGCATGATCCACGAAATATTTGGCACCAAACCCGCCCGCTTCCTCGCTGCCATAGGCGACGAACAGGATGCCGCGCTTCATCGGCTTGCCGGCCGCCAGCGCCCGCGCGAGTTCGATGACGGCGGTGGTGCCAGAGGCGTCGTCGTTCGCGCCGGGCATGACGACGCCATCGCCGCGCACGCCGATATGGTCGAGATGCGCGGAGATGAGCAGCACGCCCGCCTTGGGATCGGTGCCGGGGAGATAGCCGACCGCATTGGTGGTGGGGCCAGTGCTCAGGACGATTTCGGGAAGGCGCAGCGCGATGTCCGTGCAGGCCCCCTTTGCCAGCTTCTCAATCACGGCGGCGGGCAGACTGGCGAGCGCGGTGCGGGGGGGCGGTGCCGCCCCTTCGGCATAGAGCGGTAATTGCGGCTCACCCCCGGTCATCGCGACGCGGGCGCGCGTCAGATCGCTTTCGGGGATGATCAGCAGTTTGATCTTTTTCGCGGTCGCCGCGCGCAGCAGCGCAAAGCCGTTCGCCTTGGTGGAGGTCGCCAGCACGACATCGGCGGTGGGCAGATCCTTGGGGTCATCACCCGCGAACACGGTCAGCGGACCGCGGACGCCCTGCCCGCTTGCGATCAGCAGCGACGCGCCCGCCAGCGGCGTCCCTGCCGCGGTCAGTACCGCGCGCCCATTCAGCCGCATCCGCGTGATATTGGTGGATTGGGTGTACCCCGTCATCCCCGGCGCAGGCTTCAGCCCGAAGCCGCGAAACTGCGCCGCGACATAGGCCGCCGCAATCGCCTCGTCCCGGGTCGCGCTGCCCCGACCCTGCAGCTCGGGGCCGGCGAGGAAGGTCTCATGCGCCAGCACCCATTCGGGCTTCACGGTCCAGCGTTGCTTCTGCCGCGCGGGGGCAACAGACGGGGTGATGAGCGCCACTGCAGCAATCGCAGCGACGATGTGTTTGGCGAAAATCATTACGTTCCTCATCATCCTATTCCCTCACACCACCATCCCGAACGGCACCAGCTTGTTCGCCGCATCATGCCCGATATCGGCAGCACCCAGATATGGCACGCCCAGATCGCGTGCCCAGCGCGTGATCATCACCTCGATTGTTTCGCCCCATGGCGGATCGTTTGGCTGGATATCGGCGACGCGGCCGAGCCTGATCCCCGCAATCCCCTTCAGCTGCGTCGCCTGAGAGAGCTGGAACAGCATCCGATCGATGCGGTAGAGCGGCTCCGACACATCCTCGATCATCAGGATATGATCGGTCAGATCGGGCAGCCAGGGCGTGCCGACCAGCGCCGCCAGGATAGCGAGATTGAACGCGGCGACCGGCCGCCCGGCGATACTCGGCTCAAGGCCCGCCTTGTCGCGCGTCGTCAGCCAGCCGAGCGCGCGCGCCACGCTCGCATCGCCGCCGGTGCGCGCCATGTCCATCACCAGCGGGCCATGGACGGGCCGCCCGATCCGCCGGGCATAAAGCGCGCCGAGCAGGAACCCCATGTCGGAATAACCCAGATACGTCTTGGCGGCCGCCGCATCGCCGAGCGCGCCCATCACGCTGCCGAGGATGCGGTTCGATCCGTATCCGCCGCGTGCGAACCAGATCGCGTCGATCGAAGGATCATTGGCGTAATCGAGAAACGCCGCGGCGCGTGCCGCATCGGGGCCAGCGAAATGCCCGTCGGACAAATAACATTGCGGATGGATCACCAGCTCGACCTTCGGAAAGGCGACCGCAGCGAACCCCTGCACCTCTGCCGCGACGGCCCGGTCGAGCGTTTTGGCGGGTGCAACAATTCCGATCCGCATGCTGCCGTCCCCTGCTTGCCCAGCGTGTGAAATACCGCGATAGCGCGGGGCCATGAGCGCAGGCAAATCCTACTTCTTCATCGGCATCGGCGGCAGCGGCATGATGCCGCTCGCGATGATCCTCGCCGGCCAAGGCGCAACCGTCGCCGGGTCCGATCGCAGCCTCGATCAGGCCCGGCTGCCCGCCAAGTTCGATCAGCTGCGCAAGCTTGGCATCGCCCTGTTCCCGCAGGATGGCAGCGGCATCACCAGCGCCGATCAGATCGTGATTGCGTCCGCCGCAATCGAGCCGACCGTACCGGACATGATCGCCGCCGCGCAGGTGGGCGCAACGCAGATGAGCCGCGCCGAATTGCTGAGCGCGCTGTTCAACGCCGCCCCGCAGGCGATTGGCGTGGCGGGCACCAGCGGCAAATCGACCGTGACCGGCATGATCG
>CAZWAL010000179.1:0-5629 GCA_964631905.1 uncultured Stakelama sp. | reverse complement strand
TATACCAGCCGCAATACGCGCCTTGCCGACGAGATCGACAGCCTGCGCTGATCCGATCCACGGTTGAAGAGGGAGGGCTTTTCAATGAGTAACGGTCAAACATTCGTCATCGCCATCATCGCGTTGTCAACGCTCGGATGGGTTGTCACCACCTGGATCCGGGCAAAGCATGGCTACCCGCTGGAGAATGAGTTCTGGGGCAAGGTTTCGCCCGAACTCGACGATCCCGAAGCCGAGCGCGCGATCAAGTTGCTGTCGAACGAGAACCAGCGCCTGACTGGCCAGATTTCGCGCCTTGAGGAACGGATCGCAGTGCTCGAACGGATCGCCACCGATCCCGCCGACCGCATCGCCCGCGACATTGACGCGCTGCGTTAAGGGGGGCTGACACATGGACTCAATCGAAGCCCTGATGCGCATTGCGCCACTGATCGTCACCATCACGATGATCGGCACGGTCGGCTGGATGTTTACCACCTGGCTGCGAATCAAGAACGGCTACCCGCTCGATGGCAACTGGGGACAGGCGCTTTATCCTAAGACCGATCAGGAATCGGTCGAGCGGATCAAGCTGCTGAGCCAGGAAAACGCGCAGCTGCGGGCCGAACTGGGATCGATCAAGGATCGACTGGCCAATGTCGAGCGGATCGTCACCGACGGTTCACACAGTCTCCACACTGAGATTGAAGCTCTGCGCCGCCAGCCGAATTAAGGACTGAACCATGAATTACGGCGTTTTCATTCCAATCCTTGCCCTGTCGATCCCGATCGTCGCGATCATCGCGAAGCAGATCGTGCAACCCTGGCTGAGACTTCGCGAGAAGCAGCTCGAAAACGAAGCGAGCCTGGTTGCCGAAAAGGCAGCGCAATATGCGGCCCAAACCGAACGCCTCGAACAGCGGGTGCGGGTGCTCGAACGGATTACCACCGATCGCGGCATCGATATCGCCGACGAGATCGAAAAACTGCGGGACAACCCGCTCAACTAAAACAACGTGTTACATCGATAACGCTCTGGGGAGTGACGTGAATGAGTTTCTGGACCGCCATTGTGCTGATTGTGGTCGTTGTCATGGGCGCGCGTGTGTTGCGGGCTCGGTATGAAGCGCAAGGGGCAAACCCGTCCCTCGCAAACGACCCCGATGCACGACGCCTGCGTGATGAAGTGAACCGGCTGAAGGAACGGATCGCCGTTCTGGAACGGCTCGCCACCGATGAAGACAACAGCGCCCGCCTCGATCGTGAGATCGAGAAGCTGCGCGACATTCGCTAAGGAGCAATGATCATGGACCCCACACTCTATGTGACACTGGCGACAGCGACGCTGGCCGGGCTGGCAATGGTCACCTTCGCGGCCCTCGCGGGCTGGCGTGGCTGGCTCTCGCTCAAGCAGCAGGAATTGATGCGCGGTGAGCACCAGGCCCTGCCCGCAGTGCAAGGCCCCAGCGCCAGCGCCCGCATCGAAATCGCCGACCTGAAGGAACGCATCCGCAAGCTTGAAGCGATCGCCGCCGGGGTGGACCTCTAGAGTCCATCCCGCTAGCGGGGCTGGCATGACCAGCCTCTCCGACCTTCATGACGAATATGAATTTCTTGATGCCGATGATCGGTATCGCCTGCTGATTGATCTGGGGCGCACGCTCGAGCCGATGCCCGATGCGTTGAAGACCGAAGCCACTTTGGTGCGGGGCTGTTCCGCCTCGGTTTGGGTTTACCCCATGCGCCGGGATGACGGCACGCTGCATTTTTTGGCCGACAGCAATGCCGCGATTACCAAAGGGATCATCGCACTGGTGCTGACGACGGTGCAGGATCAGGCGCCTGCGCTGATTACCACCGTCGATATCGAAGGGGCGTTGGCACCGTTCGATCTGAAGAACCAGCTGAGTTCAAACCGGACCCAGGGCATCCCGAACATGATCGCCCTGATCCGCGAGACAGCTGCGCGGTACGCGGGCGATTAGGGTTTGGGGCTGGTGCCGGCGAGACCCAGCGTATTCGCCAGCTCCGCCAGATCGGCCCCCGCGGGAACGAGCCGCCAATTGCCGGGATCGCGTGCATCGACCAATGTAACCGCGCCCCGCGGGCAAACGCCCAGGCATTTCACGTCGACCACCCCGACGGCACTCTTGCGGAAGCGCTTTACGCCGAGTTGCTGGCGCAGCGCCTTGGCGAGCGATTGCTTGCCCTTCCTTCCGAACCCCCCATCAATTCGCTTCGAACATTTCGCACAGACCAGGAGCGCGGTCGACCAGTTGGATTTGACGAGGTGCTTCACTCGGATCCCCGCCATTGCCGATTTTCCTCGGCAACGCGCAGTACGTCATAAGCCGCCTGAATCGCCTGAAAGCGGGCCGCAGCATCCTTGTCACTCGGGCGGACATCGGGGTGGTTCGCCTTGGCCATCTTGCGCCATGCCACCCGCACTGCCTCGAAATCTGCATCGGGCTCGAGCTCGAACAGCTCGAGCGCGCGCATTTCGTCCCGCGACCGCGTGCCGTCGCCCGGCCCTGCCCAGCTGTTATGACGGGATTCGGTATAGCCCGACGTATCGCGGGCTTCTTCGGCCTCGCGCGCAGCGGCTTCTTCGGCGGTCAGGCCTTCGAAATAATTCCAGCCGCGATTATACTCGCCCGCATGCATTTGGCAGAAATACCAGCGTTCGGGGCTGTTGGGTGATTTCGGCGCAGGGCAATTGCCTGGTTCGGTGCAGCCGTGTCGATCGCACAATCGCACCTGCGTCGCCTCGCGTCCGCTGCCATAGCCACGCCAGCGCGGAAATCCCCAGTCTACAGAGCGTGTCGATCGAGCCATCGGGCCCATTTAGGGAAGTATCGCGCAAAATGCCATGACGGCTTTGGTCGGGGTGCGGTGAACGACCCTTTCACCCGGATTGTATGGGTTCGCGCTGCGTTGCGGCAATCATTTGAAACATTTTGAGGGGTTCCGCGCTACCGACCGCGTCCCCATAGGGTATAACACTCAGTCGACAGCGATGATGCATCCTCGATTGCACGGGAGTCCCATGACTAAACCTGTTTCGATGTTAACTGCCTGGCGCGCCGATCTGCCGTCTTCGATTGTCGTGGCACTGGTCGCCCTGCCCCTGTGTCTCGGTGTTGCGCTTGCTTCCGGCGCACCGCTATTTTCGGGCCTGATCGCCGGGATCGTGGGGGGTATCGTGGTAGGCGCGATCTCGCGCTCGCCGCTATCGGTCAGCGGCCCTGCTGCTGGGCTGACGGTGATCGTGTTCGAAGCGATCCAGCGCCTGCCGAGCTATCAGGTATTTCTGGCAGCCGTCGTGATCGCCGGGGTGCTGCAGATCGCCTTCTCGATCTCGCGCGCGGGTATCCTGAGCGAATTCGTGCCGTCTTCCGTGATTACCGGCATGCTCGCCGCGATCGGCCTGATCCTGATCCTGAAACAGGTGCCGTTCGCCGTCGGCTATGAAAAAGAATTCGAGGGCAGCGAGAATTTCATCGAAGCGGACGGCGGCAATACCCTTTCGTCCCTTTGGATCAGCCTGACCGAAAGGTTGACCCCGGGGGCGGCGATCATCGGGGTTACCTGCATTGCCTTCCTGTTCGTGTGGGACAAGGTGAAGCCCAAACAGGGCCCGTTCAAACTCCTGCCCGGACCGCTGGTTGTGGTGGTGATGGGTGTGGTCGGCAACGCGCTGTTCGCGGCATTTTTTCCCGAATGGGCGCTTGGTGCGAAGCATCTGGTGCAGGTGCCGATTGCGCAAGGGTTTGACGGCTTTATCGGCCTTTTCACCTTTCCCGATTTTTCGCAGATAGGCACCGCGGCACTGTGGACTACCGCAATAACGCTGGCGATCGTCGCGAGTCTTGAATCGCTGTTGAGCGTCAAGGCAGTCGACGAACTCGACCCCCGCCGCCGCACGACCGACAAGAATTGGGAATTGCTCGCCCAGGGCGGCGGCAACGTCGTGTCGGGGTTAATCGGCGGTTTGCCCGTCACCTCGGTGATCGTGCGTTCGTCTGCCAACGTCATGGCGGGTGCCGAAAGCAAGGCGTCGACGATCATGCACGGCCTGTGGCTGTTGCTGTCGGTTGCCCTGATTCCGACGGTGCTCAACCTGATCCCGCTGTCTGCGCTGGCAGCAGTCCTGATCCATACCGGATACAAGCTGACCAATCCTGCGCTGTTCATCGAACGCTGGAAGCAGGGCCTGACACAGTTCATTCCCTTCGTCGTCACGATCACGGCGATCATGTTCACCGATCTGCTGATCGGAATCATGGTGGGACTTGCGGTCGGCTTCGTGTTCGTGATTGCGCGGAATTTCCGGCCGGCGATCACCTTTGCCGTCGATGGCGAGGATTGCCTGCTTCGCGCACGGCGGAACCTGTACTTCATCCACAAATATGAGCTGCAACAGGCACTGAACAAAGTGCCCGACGGGGCGGTATTGGTGATCGACCTGTCGTCGACCAATTATGTTGATCTCGACAACATCGACATCATCAACGCCTTCATCAAGGGCGCGGTGTATCGCAACATCGATGTCCATGTGCGCGGCGATATTGCCGAACGGACCGCACCCAAAATCAATGCGCCATCCTATGGGGTTCGTTTCGCATGAGACATTACAAGCAACTGCTGTTGGCCAACAAGGCATGGGCCAAGGAACTGACCGACGAGAACCCCGAGTTCTTCACGCGGCAGATCGCGGGGCAAAAGCCCGATTTTCTATGGATCGGCTGTTCCGACAGCCGCGTGAGCCCCGAACAAATGACGATGACGCCCCCGGGCGGCATGTTCATCCACCGAAACGTCGCCAATCTGGTGAACGAGGATGACCTGAACCTGATGTCGGTGCTGCAATATGCCGTCGATGTGCTGAAGGTCCGCCATATCATCGTCTGCGGTCATTATGGCTGTGGCGGCTTACAGGCGACGCTGGCTGGCGGCACCGAGGGTGCCGTCGACGCCTGGTTGAGCAACGCGCGCGCCGTCCTTCAAGCCCATGAAGAGGAAGTCACTGGACAGGCCGACAACGAAACCCGGGTCAATCGGCTCGTCGAGGTGAATGTGCGCGATCAACTGATCAAACTGGCCCGCACCAAACTGATTCAGGCCGCATGGTCACGGCAGCAGGAAGTGTTCCTGCACGGCTGGGTCTATGACATTCGCGACGGTCACATCAAACCGCTCCTCGAAATCGACACGACGACGCCGCTGGACGATGTCGGTAGACCGGACAAGGTGCTGCACGCCAGCGACTGAGGAGTAAGCAGCGCCTTGAAAGGGAAAATGCCAGAGGGTCTGTAAGCCGGGTTCTGTCCACCCCCTTGCAGGGGTTGAGCGACCATTCCTCTAGGCCCCGGATTGCCCCGGGGCTCAAGCAACCAACCCGGGCGGCGGGCCGGAACATGCCCTGAGGCCGAAACCTCGCGCCACCCCTATTCGGTTTTGCTCCCGGTGGGGTTTGCCGTGCCGCTTCCGTTACCGGTCGCGCGGTGCGCTCTTACCGCACCCTTTCACCCTTGCCTGTCTCGCCCGAAGGTGAGCATCGGCGGTTTGCTCTCTGTGGCACTTTCCCTGGGGTCACCCCCGCCGGACATTATCCGGCACCGTTGTTTCCGTGGAGCCCGGACTTTCCTCG
>CAZWAL010000178.1:0-5682 GCA_964631905.1 uncultured Stakelama sp. | reverse complement strand
GGCGGCGGGCCTTGTCGAGATTGCCGTTATCCGGCCAGCTGTTGAGCGGCGCGAAGCGCTGCGTGCCCGAACCGGCACCACCGCGGCCATCGGCGATGCGATAGGTACCGGCGCTGTGCCAGGCCATGCGGATGAAGAAGGGGCCGTAATGGCCATAATCCGCTGGCCACCAGGGCTGCGAATCGGTCATCAAGGCATGCAGATCGGTCACTACCGCTTCGAGATCGAGCGTCTTGAATTCCGCAGCATAATCAAAGTCTGCACCCATCGGGTCGGACTTTGCCGAATGCTGGTGCAACATCCCGAGATGAAGCTGGTTCGGCCACCAATCGCGGTTCGACATGCCCCATATTTTGGCGCGGTCGTGATCGGTCTTCGCGACCGGGCATTGTCCTTCATTTCCCATATCAGCTCCTCCAACGGCGTTTTTGTTTTTTCGCTCGCGATACAGCCTAAGGCCTGCCCAACAGGCGTCCAATCGATTTCATGATATTGAGTTATAGAAAGACCGATTGGAACGGGAGCGCACCGATCAGCTCCGGCCAGATTGACAGGTATTGAGCATCGCTCGCGGTAAGCGCGAAACAAGTCGGCACATAGGCGCCTTTGCGCATCCGCCAGTCGATCAAACCACCAGGCGGTAACCGATCCCCGGTTCGTTGCGAAAAATAGCCGGGTCCGACGGATCCTGCTCCAGCTTCAGCCGAATCCCGCGCATTGTCACCCGCAGATATTCCACATCATGGGCATGCGCATCGCCCCACACGGCCCGCAGCAACTGCGTGTGGGTAACGACGCGATCGGCGTGGCGGGCGAGTTCACTGAGGACCGCAAATTCCTTGCGGGTCAGTTTGACCTCATTTCCCTGGCGGATGACGCGCCGCAACGGCAAATCGATCGTAAGCGTGCCCACCGTCAGCACACCCGATTCGCCGGCCGCGCTCGAGCGGTGCCGCAGCGCTGCCCGGATACGGGCGAGCAGTTCTTCAGTATCGAACGGTTTGACGACATAATCATCGGCGCCAAGATCAAGTGCCGCCACCTTTTCGGTTGTCGCATCGCGCGCCGTAAGGACGATCACCGCGCGGTCCATCGCCTTGATCAGCGGGACGAGCTCAATGCCGTCGCGATCGGGCAGACCAAGATCGAGCAGCACCACTTCACAGCCTTCCCGGTGCGCGAAAATAAGAGCGTCGGCCGCATTCGCCGCCTCATCGACGCTGTGACCGGCACGCTCGACCGCCCCGCGCACAAGGCGACGGATCGCGGGTTCGTCGTCGACGATCAGGATCCGACCGGTCATGATGCTTCGTCCCCTGCCAGCGTGCGCCGGATGATTGTCTCTGGCCAGCTGATCTCGAACATCGCACCGCCTTCGTCCCGATTGCGCGCACTCACCCCCAGCCCCATGGCATCGGCAAACCCTTTGACGATCGCCAGACCAAGCCCGGTCCCGCCGCTCATATCGTCGCCGTCGACGCGGGTGAAGCGATCGAACAATGTCGCCTCGCGCCCGGGCGGCAGGCCCGGCCCTTCGTCGAGCACCGCGAGCGATACCCCCGCCGGGGTTCGCCGGGCCTGCACGATAATCGACGTGTCGGGGGGGGCGAACTTGGCCGCATTGCCAAGCAGGTTGATCAGCACATGATGCAGCATCCGTGGATCGGCCTCGACCAGTGGCAGGGTTGGCGGCACGTCGAGAACGATCTTGTGCCGCGCGAGTTCGGCGCGCAAATCCTGAGCCGCAGCCGCCACCGCATCGGTCAGGTCGGTCGCTTCGCGCCGCACCACCAGCGCGCCGGCTTCGATCCGCGTCATCTCGACCAGATCGTCGAACACGCGGCGCAAGCGGCGCGCCTCGCCCTTCAACGTGGCCGTGGTGACGGAACCGCCATGTTCTGCGGCGAGCGCATCCGCCGCCGCGACCACTGCCGTCAGCGGGGTTTTCAAGTCATGCCCGATGGACGACAACAGCGTCACGCGCAGATCATCGCGTTGTTTCAGCGCGCTGACCTCGCGGGCATTCGCTTCGAGTTTCAGTCGTTCATGCGCCAGCGCTGCTTGCCCGATTAACGTGGTGAACAGCACACGCTTGTCGGGCGGTATGGGATCGCCGCTACCTTGCCGGGCTACCCCCAGCACCGCCAATACGCCGAGCGCGGTCTCCAGCGGATGGAACTGCCAGTCACTCGCGGTCAGGGTGCCGCTGTCACGCCCCGTCACCTCGCTGCGATCGAAGGCCCATTCGGCAGCGGCATGATCGAGCGGACCGAGCAAGGGGCCGTTGGGCCACGCACCGATGACCCGCAGCCGGGTGCCCTCGGGGGTTAGCAGAATCGTCGAGACATCGAGCAACTGCGCCACCTCCTTGCATACCGTAGCCGCCGTGGCCGCTTCGTCGGATACAGCCGCCAGTTGTTGCCCAAAGCCGGCGAGCGCTGCATTTTCGGTGGCCGTGCGCGCGCCGATCGTCGCTTCGCGCTGCAACCGGCCTGCAAGTTGGCTGGCGACAACGGCGACGGCGGCCAACACCAGCAACGTTACCAGGTTCTGCGGATCGCTGATCGTGAAGGTGTAAAGCGGCGGCAGGAAGAAGAAGTTATACGCCAGCGCCGCCGCGAGAGTGGCCGCCAGCGAGGGGCGAAGGCCAAACAGTGTAGCGGCGGCGATCACTGGTAGGAGATAGAGCAAGTCGATGGCGTTCGACCCGAGCACCGGGCGCACCGCGACGGCGGCAACCGTGGTCAGTGCTACGAGCCCCAGCGCTATCAGCGTACCGCGCGTCGCGGACGGGCGCGGTGACGGCGTTTCAGTGTCGGGCGAAGGCGCTTCAGCCACCGGCACAACATGGACCGCCACGTCTTCCAGCGTTCGCACCAGCCGATCAACGACCGAGCCGTGGCGGAACTCGAACCACCAGTTTCGCCGCGATTTGCCGACGACGACCGCCGTCGCCCGCGTCTCCAATATGTGGGCGACCAGCCCGTCGACGACCGATCGCGCAGGCACCGTAACGATCGTTGCCCCCAGGCCAGTGGCAAGTTTCAACACATCGGCTGTCCGTTCGCGCGCCGCCGCACTCAAGGTCGTACTCCTCGGCGTCTCGACGCTTACCGCGGTCCACGGAGCATGCAGCGCATCGGCAAGGCGTTTTGCCGCGCGGATCACCGCTGCTCCGCCGGGCTGATCGCCGATCGCCACGACCAGCCGCTCGCCGCCAGCCCAGGTGCCCCGCGCGCCGATGCTGGCGACATGATCGAGCAGATCGCGGTCGACCGTCTGCGCCGCCCGGCGCAGTGCCAGTTCGCGCAAAGCAGAGAGATTAGACTTGGAGAAAAAATGCCCCAGCGCCCGCGTCGCTTCGTGCGGGATGTAAACCTTCCCCGCCTTCAGCCGCTCGATCAGCTCGTCGGGCGGCAGATCGACGATCTCGATATCGGCATCGTCCAGAATGGCGTCCGGCACCGTCTCGCGCACCCGCACCCGCGTGAAGCCCGCGACGATATCGTTGAGACTCTCGACATGCTGGACGTTCAGCGTGGTCAGCACATCGATCCCTGCGTCGCGCAGCTCCTCGATATCCTGCCAGCGCTTGGGGTGGCGGCTGCCGGGGGCGTTACTGTGCGCGAGTTCGTCGATCAGCGCGACGGCAGGCCGACGGGCGAGCATCGCGTCGATATCGAATTCGTCGAGCCGGTGCGCACCATGATCGATCGCGCGGCGGGGCAGCAGATCGAACGGCGCAACCAGCGCCTCGGTTTCCGCGCGACCGTGGGTTTCGACGACCCCTGCCACCACATCGACGCCGGCGCGCAGCATCGCCTCGCCCTGGCGGAGCATTTCATAGGTTTTGCCGACGCCCGGCGCTGCCCCCAGAAAGATCTTCAGCCGCCCGCGCGCTTCTTTCTTCGCGGCTTTCAGCAGCGCCTGCGGAGAAGGGCGATCGGGTTCAGTCACTGGGCGGGATTAGTCGATATCCGGTCGAGCTGTCGATTGAGGTCGAGCACATTCACATGCGGCTCACCGATCAGGCCGAACAGGGGAAAGGCGATGTTGCGCTCCACCAGCGCGCGAACCTGCGCCGGGGCAAGTCCTCGGGCCTTTGCAATACGCTCGGCCTGAAAAAGGGCCGCCTCGGGGCTGAGATGGGGATCAAGCCCCGAGGCGGAAGTTGTGACCAGGTCAGGCGGAACAGGGAGCCCGGTCATCCCTTGAGCGCGCGCGTCGGCAACACGCGCGGCAATGGCATCGCGCAGATCCTTCGATCCCGGCGCAAGATTGGTGGCGGCCGACGCGGCAGCGTCATATCCCTTGCCTGCGGCCGATGGGCGCGGGTGAAAATAGCGTGGGGAAGCGAAGCCCTGTGCGATCAGGGACGAGCCGATCACGCGGTCGCCCTCACGGATCAGACTTCCATTGGCCTGATCAGGCATCGCGACCTGCGCTACCCCCGTCACCAGCGCCGGAAAGGCAAGGCCGGTAATCGCTGACAGGATGACCAGAAGGACGAAGGCGGGGCGCAATGCGCGCGTGATTTCCGTGAACATGGAATGCTTCCTCAGGCGAGGTTGAGGCCCGTGACGGCCAGATCGATAAGCTTGATGCCGATGAATGGCGCGACCAGCCCGCCGATGCCGTACACCGCAAGGTTGCGCGCCAGCAGCGTGCCGGCGGGTGCAGGGCGGTATTTCACCCCCTTCAGCGCGAGCGGCACCAGCGCCGGAATGATCAGCGCGTTGAAGATGATCGCCGACAGGATGGCGCTTTCGGGGCTGCCAAGCGCCATCACGTTGAGCACGCCGAGCCCGGGATAGAGCACGACGAAGATCGCGGGCAGGATCGCGAAATATTTGGCAACGTCGTTGGAGATCGAAAAGGTCGTCAGCGCGCCGCGCGTCATCAGCAGTTGCTTGCCGAGCCCCACAATCTCGATCAGCTTGGTCGGATCGCTGTCGAGATCGACCATGTTGCCGGCCTCGCGCGCGGCCTGGGTGCCGGTGTTCATCGCGACGCCGACGTCGGACTGGGCAAGCGCAGGCGCATCATTGGTGCCGTCGCCGCACATCGCGACCAGCTTGCCGCCCTCCTGCTCACGGCGGATCAGCGCCAGCTTGTCTTCGGGCGTTGCCTCCGCAAGGAAATCATCGACCCCGCTTTCGGCGGCGATGCTGGCAGCGGTCAGCGGGTTGTCGCCAGTGATCATCACGGTGCGGATGCCCATCCGGCGCAGCTCGCCGAAACGCTCGCGGATGCCCGCCTTGACGATGTCCTTCAGCTGCACGACGCCGAGCAGTCGCTGCCCATCCGCCACTGCGAGCGGGGTCGCGCCCTGGCGCGCCACATCCTCCGAAATAGCACGCAGCGCATCGGCATTGGCAACGGGACCGAGGCGGCGAAGAATGGCGTCGACCGCGCCCTTCACCAGCTCACGCTCGCCGATCTTCACGCCGGAGACGCGGGTTTGCGAAGTGAACGCAATCGGCTCGGCACCTTCGTGCATCGCTTCGCCCGCACCCGCCAGTACGACGATCGACCGGCCCTCCGGCGTCTCGTCGGCCAGGCTTGCCAGCCGCGCGGCTGCAGTGAGCTCGGCGAGCGTCACGCCGTCCACCGGCAGGAACGCGGTTGCCTGGCGGTCGCCGATCGTGATCGTGCCGGTCTTGTCGAGCAGCAGCGTGTCGA
>CAZWAL010000177.1:0-5737 GCA_964631905.1 uncultured Stakelama sp. | reverse complement strand
GTCCTGAATTCGCTGTCCCCTGAAGCACGCAAGGCGGGCCAAGCGTTTGAAGCGGGCCGGATCCCCCCGCCCGACCAAATCCGAGCGCTGATCAACGATCAAAAAGCGATCCAGCAGGATATCGTGACCAGATCGAACATCGCCCTGTTCATCTTCACGGTTACGGCGGCGCTCGGGGCGTTCGGCGTCGGCGCGATTTTGCTGCGGCGGATCGGCGGCGGATTGAACGATGTCGCCGCCGCCGCGCGTGCCGTGGCCGAGGGTCGCCTTGATGCGCGGGCTGGATCGGTGCGCTTCGCTTCAATTGAAGAAGATCAGCTGACCGAAGATTTCAACGCGATGGCCGAGGCGCTGGAACATGCCGAGCGCGAACTGAAGGAAAGCACCGCCGCGATCGCCCATGAACTTCGCACCCCGCTGACCGTGCTGAGCGGGCGGTTGCACGGTATTCAGGACGGGGTGTTTGAAGCGGGGGGCGACCAGATTGCGAGCTTGATCCACCAAGTCGATGCGCTGACTCGGCTGGTTGATGATTTGCGCACGATCAGCCTGGTCAATTCCAACCAGCTGATCCTCGATCTGGCGACCGTAGACCTGGCCGATGTGCTGCGACCGACAATCGATGCGATGCTGCCCGATCTGGAATCCGCCGGACTGACGGTGATCTGCAATCTCGCGCATGCCCCGATGCTGGGCGATGCCGCTCGCCTGCGTCAGGCGCTGGCGGCGGTGCTGAGCAACGCGATTCGATATGCCGCCAACAGCGGGCCGATCGAGATAGAAACGAGTTTTCACGACGGATCGGTGGTGTTGCGTGTGCTCGATCGCGGACCTGGACTGAGCGATTCGGCGGCGGCCCGCGCGTTCGAACGGTTCTGGCGGGGTGAGATGTCGCGTGCCCGGGTCAGCGGAGGATCGGGGCTTGGCCTTTCTGTTGTGCAGGCGATTGCGGTGGCGCATCACGGCCAGGTGAGCCTGCGTCCGCGGGCCGGTGGCGGCGCGGCGTTCGAGATGGTTTTGCCGCCGGTTCCGCCTTTGGATGTCGATTATGACGGCATCGACATAACCTCCACACAGGACTGACGGGGCCGCAACGAACCCCCTCCAGAGCGGCATCATCAACGGCATTCAAGCCGGCGATCACCGTTCACTCAAGGAGGTTTTTCATGAAGCTGTTTATCGCCGCAGGCGCATTCATTCTGTTCGTCGTTCCCCACATCGCGCACGCACAGGAGGCGCCGAGTTTCTCGGGCGTGAAGCTGGGCGTCGAAGCCAGCCGCGAGCGCATCAGCGTGCGGCGTGACCCCGGTGCGATTGGCGCGACAACGACGGCGGCCAAGAATGCGATCGGCTATCGCGGGTTTGTTGGCTATGACGTGCAGGCCGGGCCGTTCGTGATCGGTGCCGAAGGCGGCATCGGCGGTGGCGGCAAGGCGGTTCGCCAGACGGGAACACGCGGCCAGTATCTGGTTGATCCGGGCCTCACCTATGATCTCACGGCACGCGCCGGCGTGGTCGTTGCCCCCGGCGCGCTGCTGTACGGCCGGGCGGGCTATCGCTGGCTGCAGACCGATCGCACGACCACGCCGACGGCTGGCCCCCGGTTGGTCCGTGAACAGACCGATGGCGGGATCACCTATGGCGGTGGTGCTGAAGTGATGATCGATCGGCATTTCTCGCTGCGGGCCGAATATGATCGCACCGTTTATGACCGCACGCTGCGCGCGAACAAGATTGCGGTGGGTGGGGTATTCAAGTTCTGAGGAAATGCAACTAACCAGATCGGTTATTTATACTTGACATCGTCACGCTGTTTAGGTACATAACAAGAACGCTGAAGAATTGCGAGTCGGGGCGGTCGGGCGAAAGCCGGGTCGCCCCTTTCGCTTTGCACCGACGGGAGGGTGATGTGGCGAGTGCGACGCACAAGCGACCAGCGACGCCGACTCGAACGCGCCCGACGGCATTTACCGGGCGCAAATGGGTCCGCTGGACAGCAAAGAAGAAGGCCGCATTTCTCGATCATCTGGCGGCGACGTGCAATGTGAAGGAATCGGCGGCGGCGATCGGGGTCGATCCCGGCAGTGTTTATGCGTTGCGGCGGCATGATGCAGCGTTTCTGGCCGATTGGCACGATGCGCTGGAGGCAGGCTATGCGATGCTCGAAACCCAGCTGATCGGCCATGCGCTGGCGGGCGGTGGGCGATCGATCATCAACGGTGCGACTGATTTGACTGGGCCGATCGATGTCGATGTGGCGTTACGTCTGCTGGCGGCACATAAAAGTCGTCCGGCAGATCGGCCTCGGCGCGGTGGGCCGCCCCTTTTGCGCGCGCGTCCTGATGAAACCGACGCTGCCATTCTAAAGAAGCTTCGGGCGATGGAGAAAAAGCAGGCCGCTGAAACGCCGTCCGAGAATGGCCAAGTCAGCACGTGACAGCAGATCACGAGACGTCGAATGGCGATTTGATTGCCCGCCTGCTCGCGCTGCCGCCGGAAGATCAGGCGAAGGTGATCCGTTCACTTACCAAGCCCCAACAGCGCGAATTCAACGAGCGTTGGTGGCAATGGGCGCATGACGGCCAACGCGCTCCATCAGGGGAATGGCGGGTGTGGCTGATTCGTGCCGGACGCGGTTTTGGCAAGACGCGCGCTGGGGCGGAATGGGTCAGCGCCTTTGCGCGGCAGTCACCGCGTGCACGGATCGCGCTGGTGGGAGCAAGCGTCGACGATGTCCGCCAGGTCATGATCGAGGGACCGAGCGGGTTGATCGCCGTCGCGCGCGCTGATGAGCGTGTGGGTTGGCGCCTGGCGCATGGCGAAGTGGTGTTTGCATCGGGGGCCCGGGCCTATGTCTATTCGGCGGCGATGCCGGAACGGTTGCGCGGTCCCGAACATGATCTGGCGTGGTGTGACGAAATCGCCAAATGGAGGGGGCGGCAGGGCAGCGAGAGCTGGGACAATTTGATGCTGGGTCTGCGGATTGGCGACCATCCGCGCGTCTTGTTGACCACCACGCCGCGTCCGAACGCGCTGATGCGGCGGATCATGGCACTGCCGGGCCTGGTGGAAACGCGCGGCCGAACACGGGATAACCCGCACCTGCCGACCAGCTTCGTCGCGGCGATGACCGCCGATTATGGCGGCACACGGCTGGGGCGGCAGGAGCTTGATGGTGAGCTGATCGAGGATCTGGAGGGGGCATTATGGTCACGCGCGATGATCGAGGCGTGCCGGGTGCGGGCGCTGCCAAAACTGGTCCGCGTGGTGGTCGCGGTCGATCCGTCGGCAAGCATTGGCGGCGACCGTTGCGGGATCGTTGCGGTCGCGCTGGGTGAGGACGAGCTGGGATATGTGATCGAGGATGCAAGCATTGGCGGCGTTGGGCCGGAAGGCTGGGCACGGGCCGTTGCCGATTGCGCAGCACGCCACGGCGCGGACCGGGTGGTGGCCGAGGCGAATAATGGCGGGGCGATGGTGAAAAGCGTGCTGATCGCCGCCGATGCAGCGTTACCGGTGCGGCTGGTGCATGCGTCGCGGGGGAAGGTGGCGCGCGCCGAACCGGTCGCCGCGTTATATGAAGGCGGGCGGGTGCGGCATCTGGGGGCCTTCCCGGCGCTGGAGGACGAACTTTGCGGCCTGATCGCCGGAGGCGGCTATGAAGGGCCGGGCCGCTCGCCCGACCGTGCCGACGCGCTGGTATGGGGGCTGAGCGAACTGATGCTGGGGCGGAAGCAAGCGGCGGCGGTGCGGGTGCTTTAGCCGCGTCGCTTCCGCCTCCAGGCGTCGTAAACTGGCTTCAGCGTGAAAGCGGCAACGACGCCGCCGAGCATTAATGTATGCGGATCTTGGAACAGCCAACCAACTCCGGCGATGAGCGCCGAATAGATCGGGATGATGACGAGCATATACGGGCTCAGCCAGCCGAGTTGGCGCCGGGCGCTATCTTCGTCGGCGGCCCACCAGAAAAACAGGATAATGGGCACCCCGAAGAGCACGACGAGGCCGGCGGTGACGATGGGCGAGGAGGCGAGCGTCATTGGCATGAGCGTAAGTATAGAATGTTGCGCGCGGGGTTCAACGGACGGCGACAAGGGCGACGCACGTGCCTATGCTAGGTCATGATCCCACGCGAACTGATCGATACGACCCAGGTGCCGGGCGGCGGTGAAATGCGGCTGGTGCGGCGCGGCACCGACTGGTTCATCATGCTCGGCCGCGAGGAATTGATGTCGAGCCGGATGAGCGGCTCCGAAGAGGCGCTGGCCAATCTGGCGTGCGACCGCGTGGGCGCGGATGCGCGGGTGCTGGTTGGTGGATATGGCATGGGCTTTACGCTGCGGACCTTGCTCGCGCGGCTGGGGCCAAAAGCGCAGGTGACGGTGGCGGAGCTGGTGCCGGCAGTTATTGCCTGGGCGAAGGGGCCGATGGCGGATTTTGCTGCCGGATGCCTCGATGATCCGCGCGTGGCGGTGGTGGAGGCCGATGTCGGCGCGGTGATCCGGGGTGGCCGGGGGCGGTTCGACGCGATCCTGCTCGATGTCGACAACGGCCCCGACGGGCTGACCCGCAAGGGCAATGACGGGCTCTATACGATGACCGGGCTGACAGCAGCGAAGGATGCGCTGTCCCCCGGAGGGGTGCTGGCGGTATGGTCGGCGGCAAGCGACGACGTGTTCGCGCGGCGAATGCGCGATGCCGGGTTCGCGGTGGACGAAGTGGTGGTGCGCGCGCGTGCCAGCGGCAAGGGCGCGCGGCATGTGATCTGGGTGGGAACCAAGGCGGGCTGAGGCTCACCGTTCGGAGAAAGACATGAAAATCTTCGGCTGGAAATCAGCCGGGCGTGAGCAATCGCGCCCGGCTTTGTCGCGTTATGCCATCGGCCCCGGGGCGATGCTCGGCGAGTGGCCTGCGTCCTATGAGGCGCAGTTGCGCGAGGGCTATGCACGTAACGCGATTGCGCAAAGGGCCGTGCGGCTTGTCGCACAGGGGCTGGGCGGGGCGCCGCTGACGGCGTCCGACCCCGCGATCCTGGCGTTGCTCGCAGCACGATCGGGCGGGCAGGTGCTGGCGGAGACGCTGGCAGCGCAGTTGTTGCTGCACGGCAATGCCTATGTCCAGTTTCTCACCGATGGCGACGGCGAACTGGTCGAGCTGTTCGCGCTGCGCCCCGAGCGGGTGACGGTGGAGCCCGATGCGCGCGGCTGGCCGGCTGCCTATCGCTACCGTGTGGGGGAACAGGTGACCCGGCTGACGGGGGATGACCCGGGCGGGCGACCACAGCTGATCCATATTAAGGCCTTCAACCCGAGCGATGATCATTACGGGCTGGGCTGTTTGGGGGCGGCATCGGGCGCGATTGCGGTGCACAATGCGGCGGCGCGGTGGAATAAGGCGCTGCTCGACAATGCCGCGCGGCCTTCCGGTGCGCTGGTCTATGAGCCGAGCGATGGATCGTCGCTGTCGCGCGATCAGTTCGACCGGTTGCGCGCTGAAATGGATGCGAGCTTTTCCGGCAGCGGCAATGCCGGTCGGCCGATGCTGCTGGAGGGCGGGTTGCGCTGGCAGCCGCTCAGCATGTCGCCTGCCGATATGGATTTCGCGGGTACCAAAGCGGCGGCCGCGCGCGAGATTGCCATGGCGTTCGGCGTGCCGCCGATGCTGCTCGGCCTGCCGGGCGACGCGACCTATGCCAATTATGTCGAAGCGAACCGGGCGCTGTGGCGTCTGTCGATCT
>CAZWAL010000176.1:0-5740 GCA_964631905.1 uncultured Stakelama sp. | reverse complement strand
GATCATAATCGAACACGACATTTTCGAACCGGACATGGCCTGCCCCCACCACCAGATCGGGCGCAGCGGGCGCATCCTTCACCTCGGCTGGGGCATCGATCAGGTCGAACATCGCTGCCATGTCGATCACGCCCTGGCGGATCGTGCGATAGACCATGCCGAGCAGATCGAGCGGGCGGAACAGCTGGGCGAGCAGGGTGGAGACGAGCACCACATTGCCGGCGTTGAACTGGCCCTGGCTCCAGCCCCACACCACCAGCCCCATGCCGCCCGCCATCATCAGATTGGTGATCAGCGACTGGCCGATGTTAAGCCAGGCGAGCGAGTTCTGGTTCTTTACCGCCGCGGTCGCATAGGCCGCCATCGCGCCATCATAGCGCACCGCCTCGCGCTCCTCCGCGCCGAAATACTTCACCGTTTCGAAATTGAGCAGCGAATCGACTGCGTGCGCGACAGCACCAGTGTCGAGATCGTTCATCTGCGCGCGCAATGCATTGCGCCAATCGGTCACGATGCGGGTGAAGACGATATACGCTCCCACCATCACCAGGGTGCCGAGCACCAGCCACAGCCCGAACGTCGAATAGAAAATCTGCAGCACCAGGACGAGCTCGAGCACAGTCGGCGCGATGTTGAACAGCAGGAAATACAGCATCGTGTCGATGCTCTTGGTGCCGCGCTCAACCACCTTGGTGACGGCACCTGTGCGCCGTTCGAGGTGGAATCGCAGCGATAACTGGTGCAGGTGGCGGAATACCGTCGCCGCCAGCCGCCGCGTCGCATCCTGCCCGACACGCTCGAACACGGCATTCCGCAAATTATCGAACAGCACAGAGCCAAAGCGCGCGCCGGCATAGCCAACCACCAGCGCCAGAATCAGCGTGGTCGCCGCACGATCGCCCTTCGCCATATCGTTGACGATGCCCTGCAGCGCGAAAGGCGCACCGTAGACCTGCACCAGCTTCGACAGGACGACGAGCAGCAGCGCAATGACGATGCGCAGCCGCAGCGCCGGCTGATCCTTCGGCCAAAGATAGGGCAGGAACCGCCGCAGCATCGGCCACAAGGGGGGTTCGGGACGGTCGGTGGCGGAGGCGTGATCAGGCGGCATTGCCCCCCATGTAGGGGCAGCGATGGCGTTTCGAAAGCACGCGTTGCGGGAACCCGGCGGCGGGCTCGGTGGTTTATCATCCCGAAGGGAGACAGTGATGGACCCGGTACTTTATGTGATGGCGATCATGGGCTGCGCGGATAGCAATGATCGCTGCGCCGAAGCGCGAGTCGAAGCACCGCGTTACGCGTCGATTCAAGCGTGTCAGGCAGCCATGCCGGCAGCGCTGCAGCGCCACACCGATCTTTCCTATCCCATCATTGCCGCCACTTGTCGTCAGAATGGGAGAGCCCTGTCCGATCGTGGACGTGCCGCAGGGAAATCGTCGCCGCGCAGCTAGTCGGTGGCAATCAGCGCGGTCGGGTCCATAATCTCGGATCACGCTCGCCAGCGGGGTAGAGCTTGCGCCGCTGTGCAGCCTGATGGCGCGCCTTGAGGATCCAGCCGAGCTTTTGAAATCCCGACGTCGTCACCCGTTGGTCCCACGCCTTGCCCCCGCGCCGCGCGACTTCTCGACCAATCCCGCCATAAATCCCCGCCGCTGCAAGCACCGCCCAGGCAGATCGAAAATTCAGCGCCGGGGTGCCGAACCGCGCACTTTCTTCATAAGCGGCGGCCAGATCGCCAAGCCGCTGGCCCAGCCTGGCAAGCTGCGGCCGGTGCTCGGGCGCCATGATCGCATTTGCCGGAATGCCCATTTCATCGAGCCAGGCGACGGGCAAATAATGGCGGCCGACGCCGGCATCCTCCCCCACATCGCGGGCGATATTGGCGAGTTGGAAGGCGAGGCCGAGATCGCAGGCGCGGTCGAGCGTCGCCTCGTCGTCGGGCGACACCCCCATCACCACCGCCATCATGCAGCCGACGACGCCGGCGACATGATAGCAATAGCGCATCAGATCATCCTCGGTCTGTGGGCGCCAGTCGGCGGCATCGAGCGCAAAACCGGCGATATGATCGCGCGTGAAGCGATGGGGTAGCTGCGTTTCGGCAGCGACGATGCGCAGCGCGTCGAATGCAGGATCGCCTACCCATTCCCCGGCCAGTGCGGCATCGGTTTGCGCAGTGAGTAACGCAAGCCGCGCTTGCGGATCGCTGACCACTGCCATGCCGTGCCCATGATCCTGCCCGTCGGCGAGATCGTCGCACGCCCGGCACCAGGCATAGAGCAGCCAGGCCCGCTCGCGCTCGGCAGGGGCGAATAACCGGCTGGCGGCGGCAAAGCTCTTTGAACCCCGGCCGATCGACTCCTTGGCCGAGGCGACAATCGCCTCGCGGCTCGGCAGGGCCGAATTGGTGGTCACAAGTCGCGGCTGCCAATCTGGCTGATCGTGGTGGCAGGCACATGTGCTGCCATTTGGGCGAGCAATCCGTCGAGCGTAGTGTCGACGATCATCAATCCCCGATGCTGCGGGCGGATAAAGCCCACTTCGCCCATTTTCTGGGTAAAGGTGATCAGCCCGTCGTAGAAACCGGCAACGTTCAGCACGCCGACCGGCTTGGCGTGATAGCCGAGCTGTGCCCAGCTGAGCGCCTCCCACAATTCGTCCATCGTCCCCGTGCCGCCCGGCAGGGTGATGAAACCATCGGACAGATCAGTGAACGCCTGTTTGCGTTCATGCATCGTGCGGCAGACATGAAGTTCGCTCAGCCCCAGATGCGCGACTTCGGCATCGACCAGCGCCTGCGGAATGATCCCGATCACCTCGCCACCCGCTGCCAGCGCCGAATCGGCTATCGCTCCCATCAGCCCGAGTCGGCCACCGCCATAGACAAGACCTATGCCGCGTTGGGCGAGCCCGCGGCCAACCGCGCGCGCGGACTCGATATAGACAGGATCACCCGGGGTCGCTGAACCGCAATAAACCGCCAGTCGCTTCATTGGGTCGTTGACGAGCAGGCCTTTGCCATCGCACTCGCGAGCACAGTTCCCGGTACGACAGCATCATAAGCTGGCATGGGATAGGCGTAGGAACGGGTTTCCTGACCCGTCGAATCATATTCGGTATAAGAAATCGTCTTGGAGATTTCTTCCTGGCAATTGAACAGAATCAATCGCTTGATGTCTTTGGCCGGACCGGTGCTGACATCGGCATACTGCGTCTTAATGATGGCGCGGCGGACCGGTTGGCCGTCGACATCGCGCTCGTCGCGCAAGCTGGCTGTGTCGACATACCAGACAGCGCCTTGCTTGCCGGAAGAGACATAAGTCCAGTTGTTGTCCATGCCGGTACCTGTACCTGTGCCGGTACCTGCACCTGACGCCAGAAAAGCCATTACCAGTTGCATCATGCCGCCCGCAGCATCGAAGACCATTATAGTCTCTCCTCCAACATCAGACCTGCGGTAGCCTTGGCGCTGCCAACAACGCCGGGGATTCCCGCTCCTGGATGTGTTCCTGCACCAACAAAGTAAAGATTTGGAATATTGTCGTCGCGATTGTGCACGCGGAAGAAAGCGCTTTGCAAGAGGATCGGTTCCAAACTGAATGCGCTCCCCAGATGGGCGTTGAGATCAGCCGTAAAATCGCTCGGCGCATAGTGGAATTTTGTCACGACTCGCTCGTGGATGTCGGGGATCAGGCGCTTGCCGATCTCGTCGAGGATCCGCTTTTCGAGAATCGGGCCGACCTCGTCCCAATTGACCGGAAACTTGCCCTGATGCGGCACGGGCGCAAGGGCATAGAAGGTCGAATGTCCCTCGGGCGCCATCGACGGATCGGTAATGGTCGGGTGGTGGAGATAGAGGGAGAAATCCTCCGCGAGCACGCCGTGATCGTAAATGTCTGACAACAGACCCTTATAGCGCGGGCCGAACAAAATCATGTGGTGCGGAATGTTGGGGAAATTGCCCTTCAGCCCGAAATGCACGACGAACAGCGACGGCGAATAGCGTTTGCGTTCGAGCCGCTTCTTGGTCCGCTGCGCACTGCGCGATGATTTCAGCAGGTCGCGGTAGCTGTGCATCACATCGGCGTTGCTGGCCACCGCGTCGGCATCCTGATGCCAGCCGCTTTCGGTCGTCACGCCGGTGGCGCGGTCGCCCAGCGTATCGATGCTGGCGACCGGATCATTCAGCCGCAATACGCCGCCGATCCGCTGGAACTGCGTGACCAGCCCCTCGATCAGCTTGTTGGTACCGCCCATCGCGAACCAGACGCCGCCGTCTTTCTCCAGTTTGTGGATCAGCGCATAAATGCTGCTCGTCGTCATCGGATTGCCGCCCACCAGCAGGGTGTGGAACGACAGCGCCTCGCGCAGCTTGGGGCTTTTCACGAAACTGGAGACCACCGAATAGACGCTGCGCCACGCCTGATATTTCATCAGGCTGGGGGCCGCCTTGATCATCGAGGCGAAGTCGAGGAACGCGACATGGCCAAGTTTCAGATAGCCTTCCTTGTACACGCCAGCCGAATATTCGAGAAAGCGGCGATAGCCATCGACGTCTTCGGGATCGAGCTTGGCAATCTCTGCCGCCAGCTGCACATCATCGTTCGAATAGTCGAAATTGGTGCCATCTGGCCAGTTGAGCCGATAAAAGGGCATCACCGGGGCGAGTGTGACGTCCTTTGCCATATCATTGCCTGACAGCGCCCAAAGCTCGCGTAGGCAATCGGGATCAGTGATCACGGTAGGGCCGGCATCGAAGACGAAGCCGTCTTTTTCCCAGAAATAGGCCCGGCCGCCCGGCTTGTCGCGTGCTTCGACGATGGTTGTCTGGACGCCAGCCGATTGCAGGCGGATGGCAAGGGCCAGGCCGCCGAACCCGGCGCCGATAACGATGGCAGATTTCATGCAGGTTTGCTCCTGAGGGCCTTGATGGCGTTCGCAATCGTCACCGGCGGCTTGCCGGTTAGGATCCGCGCCTGATCGAACATGGTGGTTTGCCCGGCATAAAAACGCCCGATCAGGGCCGGGTTGAGCCGGTAGAACCGTTCAAGGATGCGATATCGTTCATCCGGCGGTCCGGCGCGATACAGCATTTTGTCCAGCATGCGGTAAAAGCCGCGCTTGCGCCACGTGGTCGCGGCAAAGCCATGCATCAACTCGTGCAGGCCCTGACCCGACAGATCATGCGCGCGCGCGATCAGGGACGCGGGGCGCACCGCGTCAGGCAGCGAATAGCCGGTGGTCGGATGGAACAGCCCGGCGCGCATCCCGGCCTTGGCGACGTTGTTGCCGCCCGATCGCCAATATTCCTCAAAATCGCCGCCGAGCGCCACGGGCAGCGCCCCGCTTTCCTCGCGGAGTACTTCGCCGATGTGCCAGCCTTTGGCTTTCGCATAGGCGTCCACGCGGTCGCCGATCGGATCGGCATTGCTGCCACCGGGTTGTGACCGGTACAGATCGGGGGTGTCGCTGTAATAGGTATCCTCGACGAACAGCCGGGTCGCCGAGAAGGGCAGCGAATAGACGAAACGATAGCCGTCGATCTGCTCGACCGTGGCGTCCATTACGATCGGACGCTCCAGATCATGCGGTTCAGTGAGCGCATATTCGCGGCCGACAAATTTCTGCCAGCCGAGATCGAGCTTCGACAAATCGCCCGCGCCGCGCGCATCTATAACCCCGCTCGCCTCCACCCGGTCGCCATCGGCGAACACGACCGCCTTGGCGCTCGCGCCCAGCA
>CAZWAL010000175.1:0-5762 GCA_964631905.1 uncultured Stakelama sp. | reverse complement strand
TGCCATTGATCTGGCCGATCGTGACATGGCTTTCATCGACAAACAGCAGCGCGTTTTCCGGGAGATATTCGAACAGGGTCGGCGGCGGCTCACCCGGCATCCGCCCGGTCAGGAAGCGCGAGTAATTCTCGATGCCCGCGCAACTTCCGGTCGCCGCGATCATCTCCAGGTCGAAGTTCGTGCGCTGTTCCAGCCGCTGCGCCTCGAGCAGCTTGCCCTCGCCGACCAACTCCTTCAGCCGCTCGGCGAGCTCGAACTTGATCGCCTCCATCGCCTGTTTCAGCGTCGGCCCCGGCGTCACATAATGGCTGTTGGCGAACACGCGGACATAATCCAGGCTCGCCACCTTCTTGCCCGTCAGCGGATCGAACTCGACAATCTCCTCGATATCATCACCAAAGAACGAGACGCGCCAGGCGGTATCCTCATAATGCGAGGGGAAAATCTCCAGCGTATCGCCCTTCACGCGGAAATTGCCGCGCGAGAACCCCGCGTCGTTGCGCTTGTACTGGAGCGACACGAGCTTGCGGACAATCTCGCGCTGATCGACGACCTGGCCTTTTTTGAGGTCGAAG
Organism: uncultured Stakelama sp.; assembly: GCA_964631905.1. GTDB lineage: Bacteria > Pseudomonadota > Alphaproteobacteria > Sphingomonadales > Sphingomonadaceae > Sphingomonas. The sequence continues at coordinate 5,187 of CAZWAL010000175.1, read as the reverse complement.
ATCATCGCAGAATAGGTCTCAACCGACCCAATGCCGTAAAGGCAGCTGACCGAAGCGACGATGATCACATCATCGCGCTCGAGCAGCGCGCGGGTCGCCGAATGTCGCATCCGGTCGATGGCCTCGTTTACCGATGATTCCTTCTCGATGTACGTGTCTGAGCGCGCGACATAGGCTTCGGGCTGGTAGTAATCATAATAGCTGACGAAATATTCGACCGCGTTGTCAGGGAAGAAGCTCTTGAATTCGCCGTACAATTGCGCGGCGAGGATCTTGTTCGGTGCCAGGATCAGCGCGGGGCGCTGCAGCGTTTCGATCACCTTGGCCATCGTGAAAGTCTTGCCGCTGCCCGTCACCCCGAGCAGGACCTGATCGCGCTCGCCCGCCATCGCCGCCTCGGTCAGTTCCTTGATCGCGGTCGGCTGGTCCCCGGCGGGCTGATAGTCTGATTGCAGCACGAACCGCCGTCCGCCTTCCAGCTTGGGCGGGCGTTCGGGCCGGTGCGGCACGAAGCTGATGCCGGTTTCGGGCTCGTCGAGGCTGGTGCGAATCTGGATGGCCATGCCAGAACATATGGGGCACGCGAGCGCGCGGTGCAATCGATCTGGGTCGTACGGCGCAATCCAGATTGACCGGCAGTGGTCAGGAACATAAAAAGAACAGGAGGGTGCGCACGACTCGTGCCGCCCCGCCAAGAGGGAGAATTGGCATGATTGGCTATGCGACTTTGGGCACGAACAATATCGACGCGGCGCGGGGCTTTTACGATGGACTGCTGGGCAGCATCGGCGCTGCGCGCATCATGGAATTTGGCGATGAACTCGGCGGATTCACCATGTGGGGCACGAGCTGGGATCAACCCGGCCTCGCCGTCACCGCACCCTATGACAAGAACCCCGCGACTGTCGGCAACGGCAACATGATCGCACTGACGGTCGATGCCCGCGCCAAGGTCGATGCTCTCCATGCCAAGGCGCTCGAACTCGGCGGTACGTGCGAAGGCCCGCCGGGATTGCGCGGGGATGAAGGTCCGCAGGCGTTCTACGGTGCCTATTTCCGCGATCTCGACGGCAACAAGCTGTGTGCGTTCCGAATGGGGCCTGCCTGATCGGGTTTGTACAAGGGTGATGGCGGTGCATCCGGAGCGATCGGTTTCGCGTAGCTGCGGCCGAACCACAGGAGCACCGACATGACCCTGAACCGCCGAACCTTTATCAGCATGACGTCGATCGCCGTTGCTGCTGCCGCATCGGGCGCAGCAGCGGCAGCGACCCGCCGCTATGAGATTAACCTGAGCGAGGCCGAGTGGAAGAAGCGCCTGACGCCAGCGCAGTTCAACACGCTGCGCAAGGAAGCGACCGACACGCCGTATAAAAGCCCCTATCTGAACGAAAAACGCGCCGGCACCTTCGCCTGCGCCGGCTGCGGTCTGCCGCTTTTCTCGTCAAAGGCGAAGTATGACAGCATGACCGGCTGGCCGAGCTTTTTTCAGCATCTGCCCAAGGCGATCCATACCGAAACCGATACGCTGCTGGGGTTCGAACGCGTCGAGGTGGAATGCCGCCGCTGTGGCGGGCATCTGGGCCATGTCTTCGATGACGGCCCTGCCCCCACCGGCAAGCGTTATTGCATGAACGGCACCGCGCTGAAGTTCATCCCCGGCAAGGCATAACGCAGCCGGGTTCAGCGCGCCGATCGATAGGCGATCAGCCACATCACGATGCCGATAAACGCCGCGATCGCCGCCAGCACGATGCTGGTGGCAACCGCACTCGCCCAGCGGAACAACAATGTCTGAATGTCGCTGGGCGGGGCATCGAACATGCCGAACCCATAGGTCTGGCCAAACACGAATACGACGAAACCGGTTGCTGCGCCAACCAGCGCTGCATGGCCCGCCCGACGACGGCCAGTCAGGTGCATGAAAATCCAGACCGGCGCTGCCACAGCGGTGATCGCCAGCGCGCACACCAGCGCCCCCAGCACAAAGGCTGCGACCAGACCGAGTGGCCCGGCGCTCGCGCCCATCGCGGTCAGCCCGGCGCAGATCGAACCACCGATCAGCCCGCCAGCAGTTATCGCCAGCCCCGCCCGGTCGAGCGTTGTTTCGTGCCGTACATCGTTCGATGCCATGCCGGTTACCTGCACATCACCCTCACGCCTATTCGCCTCCCCCCCGCTCGATTCATCCTCGATGCACAGCCGACTCGCTGACAGGCGCAGTCTAGCGCATTGCGCGCACCTGCGGGGTATCAAGGCAGGCCAGTAATGCCTTACGCGACATGGTCGGCGTTCCAACAGGGGACATATGGGACGCAATCCGGCTCGGCCGGCCGATCGGAACGGTATCGAACTGGCCGCCCTGGCCGGTGCAGGCCATGGCGGCGGCAAGCAGGCGGGGTGGCGTGAAATAACCTTCGTTGCTCAGCCGGAAGGTGCCCCAATGGATCCCGATCGATCGCGATGCGCCCAGCCGGCGCGCGACGTCGACGGCATCAACCGGGCCGATGTGGCTCCAGTCGCCCATTTGCCCGGGCGAAAAGCGGAACGCACCGATCGGGATCAGCGCGAGGCGCACCGGGCCGTATCGCGCTGCCTCGTCCGCCCACCGCAAATCGCCCGCCCCGGTATCACCGGCGAAAAACACATTGCCGCCGGGCAGCCGCACCACAAAACTAGACCAGAGCGCGCGGTTGCGGTCGCTGATCCAGCGCGTGCTCCAATGATGGTTGCGGTTGACGATCACCTCGATACCCGGCCGCACCGTCAGCCGACCGCCCCAGTCGAGCGTGCGCGTGGGCACCCCGGCCTGGCCGATCACTGCGTCATTGCCAAGCGACGCGACAATCAATGGCTTGTCACGATCCCAGAGCCGTTTCAGCGTCGCCAGATCCATATGGTCGTAATGATTATGGCTGACGAGAACGAGATCGATCTTGGGCAGCCGATCGAACGCGATCCCCGGCGGCGCGACACGGGCCGGGCCAACCCCCATCGGCCCGGCGCGCGTCGACCAGATCGGATCGGTCAGGATGTTGAGCCCCTGTGTCTGGACCAGCACCGTCGCGTGCCCCACCCAGGTCGCGACCATCGCATCCCCGTCGACGCGCGCCGGAATCGGGTGCGGGGTGACGCGGACACGGTCAGGCCAGTCGGGCGTTGTGTCGGCATCGGCGCCGGTCAGCCAGCGCCGCAGATAACTGCCGCGCGATCGCCGCGGGACGACGCGAATCTCGTCATTGGGATCGGTATTCTTAAACCGCTCACCGTCAAAATGGCTCATCACCGGCCCGCGATAATAAATCGCGTCGAGGAAATGCGGCACGATAGTCAGCGCAAGGCACAGGCCGATCACGGCAAACAACAGCAGCTTTCCGGCCAGGCGCAACAGGCGAAAAATCATGCCGTCCCCTGTCATAGCCGCCGCGCGGTCGCAACCCGCGCCACCCAAAATACCGTAGCATCGTCAAGGGTTCGGCATCTAGCCGATCGGTGAAAGCGACATCCCGATAATCTACGCCATCCGTCATTGCGAGCGCAGCGAAGCAATCGAGCCGCGCCGCACATCGAGTCCCTGGATTGCTTCGCTGCGCTCGCAATGACGACTCTGAATTTGCCGCTGTTGTGATTACCATCGTCCGATGATGTTCCTCGCCCCGATGCTGTCAGCGTTGCTGTCGGCCAGCACCGTCGCCATTCCGCCCGAGGTCGCTCGGGCCGGGGTGACGTTTAGCGGCAACCGGATCATTGCCACCCGCGCCAACGGCTTAGCCGATCGCGTTACCAAGCGACGGGTGCGCGTAGACGATCCGGTGCGCATCGCATCAATCTCCAAGCTCGCCGTGGCGATGGGGGTGATGCGGCTCGTGGAGGCGGGGAAGCTCGATCTCGACCGTGATGTGTCCGCTTATCTCGGCTGGACGCTCCGCAACCCCAGCTTTGTCGACACGCCCGTAACGCTGCGACAGTTGCTGTCGCATACCGCGGGCATCCGCGACAGGGCAGGCTATGTGCTTGCACTTGATGGCGATCTGCCCGCGCATCTGATGAAGACGGGGGCATGGGATGCTACCCATGCCCCCGGCAGGTACTTCAGTTACTCGAACCTGAATTTCGGCATCATCGCCGCCGTCATGGAAGGCGCCACCGGCGGGCGTTTCGATGCACTGATGGCGCGGCTGGTCTTCACTCCGCTCAAGCTCGACGCCTGTTTCAGCTGGACGCGGTGCAGCGACCGGGCGGTGCGCCGCGCGGTGGTGCTCTACCGATCAACGGGGGTTGTTGCGGTCGATGATCTGCACGGCCACCGCCCCGCCTGCCCCGGCGGCGCGGCGAAGGACGGCAGCTGCGATCTGTCGCGCTATGCCCTCGCCCGCAACGGCGCGTTCTTCGGCCCGCAAGGCAGCATGCGGATCAGCATGCGCGATCTCGCGCGGCTTGGCATGATCCTGTCGGGCGGCAATCGCGGCTTTCTGTCACCGCAGAGCCTGGCCGTCATGACCACGCCGCAATGGCGCTATAACGGCCGCAATGGCGATATCGAGGGCGGGATTTTCTGCGGCTACGGCCTGGGCGTCATGATCCTCGCACTGCCCGGCGGCCCGCCCGCCTGTCGTGACGATCTGTTTGGCGACGGTCGCACGCGGATCGGCCATGCCGGCGAAGCCTACGGCCTGCGATCAGGCTTGTGGATTGATCCGACCACGCGGCGCGGTGTAGCATTTTTCACGAGCGCGGTGGCGGACGATGCGCCGGTTGGCCCGCGCTCCGCCTTCAATGCGGTCGAAGAGGTGATGGTCACCGACTAGCGCGCGCCAGCGGCGATCATACGCCTTCGAGCAGCTTTTCCTTCGCGATCCGCTCCTTCCACGCCAGGGGCGCGAGCGTGTGGACGTTGGCCCCTGACGAATCGACTGCGACGGTCACAGGGAAATCCTCCACCTCGAACTCGTAGATCGCTTCCATGCCCAGATCGGCAAACCCGACCACCCGCGACCCCTTGATCGCGCGCGCAACGAGATAGGCCGCCCCGCCGACCGCCATCAGATAGGCGCTCTTGCCTTCCGCAATCGCTGCGGTGGCATCGGGCCCGCGTTCGGCCTTGCCGACCATTGCCAGCAGGCCCTGGTCGAGCATCATCCGGGTAAACTTGTCCATCCGCGTAGCGGTGGCGGGGCCAGCCGGGCC
>CAZWAL010000174.1:0-5846 GCA_964631905.1 uncultured Stakelama sp. | reverse complement strand
ATCCGGCCCAGATCACGGCGGCAATCGCCTGGATCAAGGGCATCGTCGAGGAAGCCGAAGTCGGCAAGATCTATGACGGCAAGGTCGTCAACCTGGTCGATTTCGGCGCGTTCGTGAACTTCATGGGCGGCAAGGACGGCTTGGTTCACGTTTCCGAAATCCGCAACGAGCGCACCGAAAAGGTGAGCGACGTGCTGAGCGAAGGCCAGCTCGTCAAGGTGAAGGTCCTCGAGATCGATCCGCGCGGCAAAGTTCGCCTGTCGATGCGCGTCGTCGATCAGGAAACCGGTGCCGAGCTGGAAGACACCCGCCCACCGCGTGAAGCGCGCGAAGGCGGCGATCGTCCGCGTGGCGATCGCGGTCCGCGTCGCGATGGCGATGGTGGTCGCGGTCCGCGCGGTGATGGCGGTGGTCGCGGTGATCGCGGTCCGCGCCGTGACGGCGGTGGCGATCGCGGTCCTCGCGGCGAAGGTCGCGGTCCGCGCCCCGAGCGTTCGGGCGGCGGCGATGACGGCCCAGCGCCGGAATTCGCACCAGCCTTCCTGACCGGTGATCGCGACTAAGCTTTCAGCTATTGAACAGGAAAAGGGGCTCGGGAAACCGGGTCCCTTTTTTGTTGGACTGCAGCAGAAAGGCGCCGCGCCAGGTTAGTAATTGGATTGGCCGCGAAATTATTTGAACAGCCATGCCGCGCGCGAGATGACGTGCACGATTAGCTCCGCCCCGTGCGCTTGCGTGATTGGACATCAGCAGCTAACTCTTCGCGCCATCGCTCTCTGGGGGGAAGAGACAAGATCATGGGCATTTTCAGCTTTCTTTTTGGTGGCCGCAAACCGTCTGCGGCTGAACCTGAGTCACCACCACATGCACACCCGTCACCGCTGGCGCCGTTGCAGGCGATGATCGATTCGGGGTTGATCAGCATCGCCGCGCAACCGCGCAACAACGCGCTCGACCTGAACGATCCCTCGCTCGAGCGGCTATACGCCTTTTTGATCGATCATGATTATCCGGGCGGTTCGGCGGCGATGCACAATGCCGTGTTCGCGCATTATGGCCTGCCTTATCGCAGTTGCTTCATGATCGGCGATCCGGCGCGCGTGACGGAAATCGTCGCGGGCTTGCGCAGCTGCGGCATCTATAGCGGCGGTGGTGCGGGTTCCGGCTTCAAGGACAAGATCGCACCGTCGCTCGACAGCCTTGCGCCGTCGGCCAAGGTGATTGGCAGCGTCAATGTCGTCGCGCGACAGGACGGCCAGTTCGTCGGCCACAACACCGACGGTATTGGTTTCGTCGCGGGGCTGCTGAACGAGTATCCGGGCTGTGTCGCGGGCAAGAAGGTCGTGATTCTGGGCGCGGGCGGCACGGCGCTGCCAATCTCGTATGAACTCGCCAAGGAACGCCCGAGCGAAGTCGTGATCGTCAACCGCACCGTTGCCAAGGCGCAGGTGATTGCCGATCTGATCGCCCCGCTGACCCAGGCCCGCGCCGTGGGCGAAGATGTGCTGGGTGACGAGCTGGCGAGCGCCGGCCTGGTGGTCAACACGTCGAATAAGGGGGCGCAGCCGAATGAAAAGTTCAGCGCCTTTGCCGCAATGACGGGCGATGTCGATGCCGATCTGGCGCAGTCGATGGCCAATCTGGCGCGGCTGCCCAAGGATGCGATCGTCGCGGACATTCTGCTCGAAGACCTGCCGCTGACGCTGAAGCTGGCGCGCGAAGCGGGCAACCGCACGCATTCCGGCCAGCACATGAACCTGTTTCAGGCAGCACCCGCGTTCAAAATCCTGACCGGCCTCGACAAGCCCGATGCCGAGCTGCTCGACATCATGCGCAAGGCGGTGGGATGATCAGGACCGGGGTGACCGGTTCTGACCCTATCGTCGAGACACCCACGCTGGAGCTGCCGCGCGACGAAATGGCGTTTCGGCTCAGTTATGAGCCGTTACTGGTCGCGCGGACACTGACGACCGTGTTCCGACCGGGCAATCGGCTATGGCCGAACTGGCGCGGCTATCAGCCGGGGGAGATCGTGACCGGGCGCGTGATTGCGCGTCCGGGGTCCGACGCGCTCGGCATTCCGCCCCAATTCACCCCGGCACGGTTTCCGATTCAGATCGGCACGATCACGGTATTGGCGCTTGATGCGCTGACCGCCGATGACTTTTTCGGATCGTCCCCTGACGTGCAGGATGTTCCCGCGCTCCTCGATCATCTGATGTCGATTTACGGGAAGCCATTGTCGGCGTTTGACGATCTGCTGACCCGGATCACCTTTACCTATCTGGATCCGGCATGATCATGCCCGCGACGGCCGCTCCGCATGCTGACGCGCTGCAGACGACAGCAGGCGGCGGTGTGATGCGGCGGCGTGGCCGCTGGTGGGTTGCCGCGCTGCTGTTCAGCGCGATGGTGTTCAATTATTTCGACCGCCAGATGCTCGCGGTGCTGAAACCCAGCCTGTCCGCCGAGCTGCAATGGGGCGAGATGGACTATGCCAACATGGTCTTCTGGTTCCAAGCGGCTTACGCCACCAGCTATCTGATGTTCGGCGCAGTCGTCGACCGGGTCGGCGGACGGATCGGGCTGGCGGTGGCTTTCATGATCTGGTCAGTCGCACAGATGGCGCATGGTGTCGCGCGCACGGCCACCGAATTCATGATGGCACGCGCACTATTGGGGCTCGGCGAGGGCGGCGGTTATCCGGCGGGTCTCGCCACGATAAGCGAGTGGTTTGACAAGCAGGAACGCGCCTTTGCGATCGGGCTCTTCAATGCCGGCGTGAATGTCGGCGCGATCATCACGCCGCTGATCGTGCCTGTCATCGTTGAAACTTATGGCTGGCGCGGTGCGTTTGTCGCCACCGGCTCGGCCAGCCTGGTCTGGCTGGTGGTATGGTTGGTATTCTATCGCCGTCCGAAAGATGCCCCGGCGACGACAGCGGCAATGCCAGCAGAAGAGCCGATGGTCGTCGTTCCCTGGGGCAAGATCCTGCGTCGGCGCGAAGCCTGGGCGTTTGCGGTCGGAAAGCTGCTGATCGATCCGGTGTTCTGGATGTTCCTGTTCTGGCTGCCCGATTTCCTGCACAAGAATCACGGGCTCGAACTCAAGACCTTCGGCATCCCGCTCGCGATTATCTACATTATGTCGGATATCGGCAGCATCGCGGGTGGCTATGCCTCCTCCGCCCAGATCAAGCGCGGCGCATCGGTGAATGCGGCGCGCAAACGCACGATGCTGGTCTGCGCGCTGCTCGCCCTGCCCGTCATCTTTGCGGTCAATGTGTCAAACCTATGGGTCGCCGTCGGCATCATCGGGCTCGCGGGGGCGGCGCATCAGGGCTTTTCAGTGAACCTGTTCACGCTACCGTCCGATCTGTTCCCCAAACGCGCGATGGGCCGGGTGATCGGCATGGGCGGCGCGATGGGCGCGATCGGCGGGATGGCGATGTCGCAATATGCTGGCGCGGTGCTCGCGACGATCGGCAATTACACGCCGATTTTCGCCGTCGCAGGCTGCACCTATCTGGTCGCGCTCGGCCTGATCCACCTGCTGACGCCGCGGCTGACACCGGTGGATGAGGCGATGCTGGCGGATTGAGGGCAAACGTCAGCCTCGATACCCTTCCACCATCCCCCGCACATCGACCTTCGCCTTCAGCCGTGCGGCGAGCAGCGCGGTGCCGCTTATCTTGCGCTGGGCGAACAGCATTTCGATGGGGGGCATGTGCCATGAGGCACGATCCTGGCCGATCTCGATCCCTTGATCACGCAAGACGTTCACGAAGGCACGGTCGCCGAAATCGAAGGCGCCGGGGCGGTTCATTTCGCCGATGATGACGTCGATCATCCGGTCGATCAGTGCCGGGTGGCGCGCGACGGTCTGCTCACCGAGAAAGCCAGCCGCCACTGCCGCCACACGAACCGCATCGCGATCCCCATTCAGCCCGGCGGTCAGCAGCCCGCGATAGCCCACCGCGGTCGCCGGGGTAACGTCACGGGTCGCCCCGAAATCGAGCAGCACCAACTTGCCGGTATCGCGCTGGTAGCGGAAGTTGGCGAAGTTCGGGTCGGTCTGCATCAGCCCGAACTCGAACAACTCGCGCAGCACCAGCCGGATGAGCGCCGTCATCACCCGGTTGCGTTCGTCCTGTGGCGCATCACCGAGGTTTTCGATCGCTGTCCCTTCGACAAAGCTCATCGCGAGCACTTCACCGCTGGTGAATTCGACATCGAGCAGCGGCACGACAAAGTCGGGATCATCGGCGAGCAGCGCAGCGAAGCGCTGCATCTGCTGGCCCTCACGGGTGTAATCCGCTTCTTCGTGGAGCTGGCGTTTGGCCTCAACCAACAGCGGCGCGATGTCGATTTCCTTGGGCATCATGCCCGTCATCCGCAGCAGCGTGGCGACATTATCGACGTCCGAATCGATGCTCGCGCGCACGCCGGGATATTGCACCTTGATGGCGAGCGTGCGTCCGTCATGCGTTTCCGCCTTGTGGACCTGCCCGATCGAGGCGGCCGCAATCGGCGTGGCGCCGAAGCGCGCGAAGCGCCGCCGCCAGTCCTTGCCCCAGTGTTTCGCAAGCACCTGTTGCAACTGCTGCGGCGGCATATGGTGCGCGCGGTCACGCAACCGGCCGAGAATCGCGCTGAGTTCCGGCGGCAGGATGTCGCCCGCATCCATCGAGATCATCTGCCCCAGCTTCATCGCCGCGCCGCGCAGGTGCGATAGCTGTTCGGTCACGCGGGTGATATTACTGGAGGTAAGCAGCAGGTCGCTCATCTGCGGGCGCTCACCCGCCGCCAGCCTCCGTGCCCCTTCGGCCACGACACCGCCTGCAACGCCGCCCGCGATCTTGCCGAACACGCCGAGCCGCGACAGCCGTCCGCTGGGGATCACCCTGCCCCGGTTGCTATCCCGGTCGTCATTTCGCTGGTCGCTCACGCGCATTTCCTTCGGCCAAGGCGCGCCGTGCCGACGGGCGTGCATCCATGCCCTAGCTAGGAAGCGCGCACACCAACCGCAATCGGGCGAAAGCCGATCTTGACAGGCCAGCGCGGGGACGCGCGATCAGACGAAACCTTGGTTCCAGGTTGACGGGTTATAATTGCCGATATTTGGCAGCACGGTCGGCATATCGGTCGCGCTGACGCCGAACCAGTTGGCGAGCGTCGAGGCATATTGATCGACCGCAATCGTCGGCAGCAAGCGTCCCTGCCCGACATCGTCTGGGGTGTTGTTGCCGATCGCGGGCGGGGTGCCGAAAAAGCGGCGGCCATTGACGGCACCACCAGCGACGAAATGCATACTGCCCCAGCCATGATCGGAGCCATCGCTATTGGCTTGCAGCGTCCGCCCGAAATCGGATGCGGTAAAAGTCGTCACCCGGTCCGCCACGCCGAGCGCGACGGTGGTATCGTAAAAGGCGCGCATCGCGTTGGCGACCAGGCCGATCTGGGTGGGGTGATCGGCCGCAAGCGAATCGTGCATGTCGAACCCGCCGAGCGAAACGAAAAACACCTGCCGACGAGCGCCGAGTTCCTGCGACACCGATATGAGCCGCGCGACGATTCGCAGCTGATCAGCGAGGCTGTTGTTTGCCGGAAACAGCGGGAAGTTGCCCACCGGTGCGCCCATCAGCGCAGTGTTCACTTGCGCAAAAGTGTCGAGCGCGCGCCTGCTGATCCGGCCATGTTCGTTGGCCATCAAATTGGTGTCGGTGCCGGTCATCAGGTTGCGCAAAGTGCTTGCCGCGGTGTTCGATCCGAACAGGGTTGAACTGTTGTTCAGCAGCGCGATCGGGCCGGTGGTGCTGACCGAATATTGGATCGCGGTGCGCCCGG
>CAZWAL010000173.1:0-5878 GCA_964631905.1 uncultured Stakelama sp. | reverse complement strand
GGTTATCCTCAGTTGCATCCACAAGGTGGAGCAGCACCTTGCAGCGCTCGATATGGCCAAGGAAGCGGTCGCCAATGCCTGCACCGTCTGCCGCGCCTTCGATCAGGCCTGGAATGTCGGCGATCACGAATTCGCGGTTGTGGTGGCTCACCACGCCTAATTGTGGGCGGGTGGTGGTGAAGGGATAATCGCCGACCTTGGCATTGGCATTCGTGGTTGCGTTGATGAAGGTCGATTTGCCCGCATTGGGCAGGCCGACCAGCCCGGCATCGGCGAGCAGTTTCAGCCGCAGCCACACCCAGCCTTCTTCGCCTGGCCAGCCGGTGCCGTGCTGGCGGGGCGTGCGGTTGGTTGACGTTTTGTAGCTGGCATTGCCGCGACCGCCATCGCCGCCACGCATGAACACCGTGCGCTGGCCCGGCACGGTGAAGTCCGCGAGCACATGTTCCTTGTCTTCGCTCAGCACCTGGGTGCCGACGGGAACGCGGATGATAAGATCATCGCCGCCAGCGCCGGTGCGGTTCTGCCCGGCACCACCCTTGCCGCGCGGGGCACGGAAATGCTGAGTGTAGCGAAAGTCGATCAGCGTGTTGAGGCCAGCAACGGCCTCAAAGATGATGTCGCCACCCTTGCCGCCATTGCCACCATTGGGGCCGCCATATTCGATGAACTTTTCACGGCGAAACGATACCGCGCCGGGGCCACCGGCGCCCGAACGGACGAAAATCTTGGCTTGATCGAGAAAATGCATCGCCGCTCTCTAGCGCAATGCAGCATTTTATCCAGTGCGGGGGCGTTCAGGCCTTTACCGGCAATCCCGCCGCCAGCCGTGATGCGGTGAGTTGGCGGGCGGCGAGGTCGCGGGCCATGCCGCGTGGAAGCCGCAGCGCGCTTGCCATCGGGCCGCCCAACAGCGCGTCGCCCAGCGCCATCAGCACCAGCGACAATGTTTCCTCGTGCAGGGCAGGGCCGTGCATTTCCTTGTCCTCGGCCAGTTGATCGACAAGCCCGTGGATCGCCTCAAGGATCGGATCGAGCGCGTCTTCATTGCCCGACAGGATCATCCAGCTGGCGAGCGCACCCGCGCCCTCCTTGCCAAACGCATCGAAGGTCAGGTCGACGACTTCGCGGGGATCATGATCGCCCGTCCGCGCGCGCATCACGGCTTCGCCGATCGTGGCGACGATGGTGCCGGCCATATTGGCAATCAGCGCCTTTTGCAGCCCGGCGGCCGATCCGAAATGGTGGAGCAGATTGGCGTGGGTGCGTCCGATCCGCGCCGCGACGGCCTTCAGGGTCACTGCCTGCGGGCCAGCCTCAAGCAGCAGGGCGCGGGCAGCCTCTAGCGCATTGTCGCGCGATTCTTCCGGGGACAGGCGGCGACGGGCTATTGACACGAGTGTAAGTACGACCTATTGACAAGAGTGTAAGTTGATAACGCTGACTCATTCTGTTCGGAGGTTTTTGTGGCGAAAGCAACCAGTCCCGATGATTTGACGATCACGCCGCGCGACCTGCGCTTTGGTCGCGGGCAGAAAATGGGCCGCTGGTGGCTGAACAACGATCCCTATGCCACCGCCTTTTACAATGCGTTGTCGGTCACCTTTCCCAAGGGTGAGGGCTATTTCATCGACAGCGTCCGCCAGTTTCGCGAGGGCACGCCGCCCAAGCTGAATGCGGAGATCAACGCCTTCATCAAGCAGGAAGTGATGCACACGCGCGAGCATGTCGCGTTCAATCGGCATGTCGTCGATCAGGGCTATGACGTGACGTTGCTTGAACGCCATGTCGACGAAGCACTGGCACTCACCAAGGGCCGTCCCGCGATCGCCAATCTGGCAGCCACGATGGCGCTGGAGCATTTCACCGCGATCATCGCCCATGAACTGATCGCCACGCCCGCGCATCTGGCGGGTGGTGAGCGGCAGCCAGTGGCACTGTGGCGTTGGCATGCAGCCGAAGAAATCGAGCACAAGGGCGTCGCTTATGACACATGGATGCATGCCACCCGCGATTGGCCGCGCTTCACGCGCTGGCGGGTGAAGGCGATCGTGATGCTGATGACGACATTCAAATTCTTCGAGGGGCGTCGCAAGGGTATGCTCGAATTGCTGCGGCAGGACGGGCTGACCGGTCCGGTCGTGTGGGCAAAGCTTGCCTGGTACGTGTTCGGCAACCCCGGCATGGGCCGCAAGGTGATGGGGGCGTGGTTCTCGTTTTTCCTTCCCGGTTTTCATCCGTGGAATCACGATGATCGCAAGCTGATTGCACTCGCCGAAAGCGATTACGAAGCGGCGGTGATGCCGCGTGCGGAACGGAAATTGGCGGCGGCCTGACCCCTCCGGTCGCCGTATCTGGCCGTTCGGGCAGGGTGTCGCCCCGCCCGAACGGCATTTTTTATGTCACGCTGCCATACGCGCCGAATCTTCACATGATCCCTCGCCGTCGAGATCGCGTTCCAGCGTGGCGCAGGGCTTGTCGATGCCGAGCGCAAGGCAGTGCCGCATTTCGACGCCTGTCTTGTGGAAACCGAGCTTCGCCAGCACGCGCCCCGATGCCGGATTGTCGATGAAATGCCCTGAATGCAGCCGCTTCAGGCCCATTGCGTGCCTGGCAATCCCCAGCATCGCGCGCCCGGCCTCGGTGGCATAGCCGCGGCCCCACGCATCAGGGGTCAACCAATAGCCGATTTCGTGCCCGCCCTTTTCGGCATCGGGATGAATCCCAATCGCGCCGATCAGGCGGGGGGAGGGTTCCTCATGCGCCATGATCATCAGCGTTACGTCGCGACGCCCCTGGGGGCGCTTCAGCCAGTCGGCGGCGTGCTCGACCGAATAGGGCCAGGGCAGTCGGGCGAGTTTGAACGCCACGGCTTCATGCGCAATCGCGTTGGTCAGCACGGCTGCATCCTCGGGCCAGCCGGGGCGCAGCGTCAATCTGGGGGTTCGAGCGAACATGCCTTACTCTCCTCGTCGGTCGATCTGCCGCTCGCACGCCGGGATGACGTGTCCGCGACAAAGCTGTTGAGGGAGCAAGAAAAAAGGGAGCCTGGGTGGACCCGGCTCCCTTGTTTGGCTGGTGCCGCCTGCGCGGCACCCCGGATCACCCTGGTGGGTAACCCGGATGGTTACCCGATGTTATTCGGCGGCAATCGCCATCTCTGCCGGCGCTACCGAACAGAAGGTTCGACCAAGTTTGCCCGAATGAAATTCCACGCGGCCTTCGACCAGCGCGAACAGCGTGTGATCCTTGCCGATGCCGACATTGCGGCCCGGATAAAATTTGGTCCCGCGCTGACGCACGAGGATGTTGCCGGGGACGACTTCCTGCCCGCCGAACTTCTTCACGCCAAGGCGACGGCCTGCTGAGTCGCGACCGTTGCGCGAAGAGCCGCCTGCTTTCTTATGTGCCATTGTCTGTCTTCCTCAGGATTCGTTCTTACGCTTCGGCGCTCTGGGCTTCGCCTTCGGGCGCTGCTTTCTTGGCCTTGGCGGGCTTCTTTTCTTCGGCCGCACCGATGCTCAGGATCTTCAGGATCGTGTGCTGCTGGCGGTGGCCGTTGCGCCGGCGATAATTGTGGCGGCGACGCTTCTTGAAGACGATGACCTTCTCGCCCTTCGCCTGCGCGATAATCTCGGCAGCGACCGTCAGGCCAGCCACAGACTTGAGCTCTGCGCCTTCGCCCGCGAGCAGCACATCACCGAGCGTGATCGACGCACCGGCTTCACCGTCGAGCTTTTCGACGACGATCTTGTCTCCAGCGGCAACGCGGTATTGCTTGCCGCCCGTGCGCACGACTGCGAACATGGCTAAAATCTCTTTCCAATAGATCACCCCACGCTCGGAAGAACCGGCGCGGAAAGAGGGGCGAACTATGCGACGGTGGCGATTCTGTCAACCACACAGCGACTTTGCCTTTCGGCGATTGTCCTATGTTGCTTTGCAGCAACAACCCGATGACATTCGTGTGACGCTGATCGGTGCAGCATTGTTACGTCGAGCAGCTGGGATATGATCGTTTATATGCGGTGAATGCCGCAGGATTATTATTTTCCGAGGGGAAATCCGATGCGTCTCCACAATTTTACTCGTCTTGCGATTTCGGCATCGGCGCTGGCCATTTTGCTCGCGATGCCCGCTTATGCGCAAACGGCCCAAGATGATCAGGCAGCGACCGAAGCAGCGGCAGCGGATGATCCCGCCATCATCGTCACCGGCAGCCGCTTCGCAAACCGGACCGCGGCCGACAGCACCGTGCCGATTGACGTAATCGCCTCCGAACAGCTGACTCGGGGCGGTGCCACCGAAACCAATCGGTTGCTCAGCCAGCTTGTCCCATCCTTCAATTTTCCGCAGCCATCACTCACCGACGGCACTGATTCGCTTCGTCCGGCAACTCTGCGCGGTCTTGCACCGGATCAGACGTTGGTGCTCGTCAATGGCAAGCGTCGGCATACGTCGGCGCTGCTCAACCTGAACGGCTCAGTTGGGCGCGGATCCTCAGCGGTCGATCTCAACGAAATTCCGGCGGTCGCGATCGAACGCATCGAAATTCTGCGCGACGGTGCATCGTCGCAATATGGTTCCGACGCGATTGCCGGCGTCATCAACATTCAGCTCGCCAAGAAGCCGGGCGTGCAGACGCTGGTCACCTATGGCAAATACATCACGACGCTGGACGGTGTCACCGACTTCACAGGCGTTGCGACCGGGGCGAATGGCTTGCCTGTCGTTGCGACCGCGGGCGGCACCACTAACGATCTGTTGCAACTGACTGGCACGGGTAATGATCGCACGGCGAACGACGGCGATACGCTTACGCTGGCAGCGCGCGTCGGCTTGCCGGTGGGCGACGATGGCTATCTGGTGTTCTCGGGCCAATATCGCGATCGCGATCCGACCAATCGTTCAGGTGCCGATCCACGCCGCCAATATCCGACTGTGGGTGACCCGCGCGAACTGACGATCAATCGCATCAATCACCGCTATGGCGATGGTGAAGCGAAGGATTTCAACTTCTTCGCCAATGCCGGTTATGATCTGATGCCCGATGTCGAGCTCTATGCATTCGGCAGCTACGGCATCCGTGATGCCAATGGCGCGGGCTTCTTTCGCCGCGCGAACGATGCGCGCAACCGCGATTTCGCCGCATCGACAACGACGTTCGTGCCCTTTTATCCCGATGGCTTCCTGCCGCTGATCAATTCGGAGATTGAGGATGTGTCCGGCGCGGTTGGCATCAAGGGCGATATCGGCAGCGGCATCATGGCCGATTTGTCGGTGGTCTATGGATCGAACCAGCTCGATTATCAGGTGTCGAACAGCTTCAACGTGTCGCTCGGTGGATTGAATAGCCCGCGCGTTTTTGACGCAGGCGGCATTGCTGCCGGTCAGACGGTGGTTAACCTGGATTTCAACAAGACGTTCGACGTCAGCTTTGTCGAGAGCTTGGGTTTTGCCGTCGGCGGCGAATTCCGCGACGAGAATTTCAAAATCCGAGCGGGCCAGACGACCAGCTTCATCAACGGGCCGTTCTCGGCGGCACCCTTTAACGGGGCCGGTGGTGCGCAGGTGTTCCCGGGGTTCCGCCCGAACAATGCTGTCGACGTGTCGCGCAACAGCTTCGCCTTCTACGGCGAAATCGATACCAGCATCACCAAGACGCTGACGTTGCAGGTTGCCGGCCGGTATGAGCGCTTCTCCGATTTCGGCAGCACGCTGAACGGCAAGGTGGCCGGCCGTTGGGAATTCCTGCCCGGCTATGCGATCCGCGGTTCGGTAGCGACCGGCTTCCGTGCACCGAGCCTCGCGCAGCAGTTCTTTGCGACGACATCGACCAACAACGTCAACGGCGTGCTGATTGAAATCGGCACCTTCC
>CAZWAL010000172.1:0-5941 GCA_964631905.1 uncultured Stakelama sp. | reverse complement strand
CGGCGCGCCCTTCATGCCGCGCCACCCCAGCGTCTATGGCAATCTGCTGAAGGAGCGGATCGCCAAGGGCGGGGTCGATTGCTGGCTGGTCAATACCGGCTGGACCGGCGGCAAGGCGACGATGCCCGGGATTAGCCGCATGCCGATCAAAGCAACGCGCGCGCTGCTCAACGCAGCGCTCGACGGCAGCCTCAACGACGCTGAATTCCGCACCGATCCCAATTTCGGGTTCAAGGTGCCGACCAGCGTGCCCGGCGTCGACAGCGCGATCCTCGATCCTCGCGGCGCATGGGCGGACAAGTCGGCTTATGATGCGACGGCAGCAAAGCTGGTCGATCAGTTCGTCGAGAATTTCGCGCAATTCGCCGATCATGTTGACGAGGGCGTCCGGCAATCGGCGCCAAAGGTTCACCAGCCCGCCTGACCGGCCCGATCATCCGGGCCTTCCAATTGTGAAAGCCCGACCGATGACCGATCATACGCCCCGCCTGTTCGAGTCCGATGCTGCCGTACGGCATATCGGCCTCGGCTTGTTGGCTTGCACCCTGCCGCGCGCGGAATGGACGCATGAGGCGCATCTCGCCGCCACGATGTGGCTGGTGGTCGAGCGTCCCGATATCGATCTCGACACCGATCTGCGCGGGATCATCTCACGCTACAACGAGAGCGTCGGTGGGGTGAACGACGCAGCGCAGGGCTATCACCACACGATCACCTGCTGCTTCCTGGCGGCGGTGCGCGATCATGTGCGCGAAATCGAAGGGCAGGGGCTAGCCGATCGCGTCAACGCGCTGCTGTTGTCGCCCCGCGGTGCGCGCGATTGGCCGCTGCAATTCTATTCGCGGGAACTTCTGTTCTCGGTCGAAGCACGCTTGGGGTGGGTCACACCCAATTTGGCCAGAGATAGCTGATCCCCCAATGTCACCGGCTTGCAGACATCATGAGCAAGGCCACAGTGCCCGCTCCAGCGCCCGCATGCTGTCTGTCCGCGCTACTTCTGAAACACGCGCATGCGGCCAGGCATTGAAAGCGTGAAAGGCGCCGGGGTAAACATGAAGTTCGACCGCGACACCCGCTCGCGACAGACGGCGCGCATAGTCAAGATCTTCCTCAAGAAAGAGGTCCAGCGATCCGGTCGCGATATAAGTTGGCGGCAGGTCGCTTAGATTGTTTGCGCGGGCGGGTGCCGCATAACAGGAAACATCATCACCACCGGGTTCCTCTCCCAACAGGCTAGACCAGCCAAAGCTGTTGCTGGCCGCGTTCCAGACGAAATGGCCCGTATGCGGGTGGGGGTCGGCAGTAACGCACGTCCGATCATCCAGCATGGGATAGATCAGGTGCTGAAAAGCGAGCCGGTACTCGCCGCGATCCCGCGCGTACAGGGCCAGTGCAGCAGCTAGTCCGCCCCCCGCGCTTTCCCCCATTACGCCGATACGACTAGGATCGACACCCAGCACCGCGCAATGGCCGAACACCCAGGCGAGCGCCGCATAACAATCCTCAATAGCGGCAGGAAATGGGGATTCTGGTGCCAATCGATAGTCGACCGAGATTAGGCAGCAGCGAAGCCGCGCTGCCATCGGCAAATGGATGCCTTCCATTTCCTTGGCCGAGCCGGAAACGAACCCACCGCCGTGAATATGCAGAATGACGGGCAGAATTTCTTCCGAATCTGTTGGGCGGTAAATGCGGATCGGAACGTCAGGGCTATTGTCCGATCCGGGGACCAGCCGTTCCTCGACCTGCGTTCGCGCCAGATCTGCGGGATTGGCCGTCACCCATGCCGGGCGCTGGCGCAGGAGTGGCAGCAGCTCTGCTGTCAACGCGATCGCGGGCACCGCGTCCAGCATCGGCCGCAATTCTGGGTCGACGAGATCGAGGTTAGCAGACGATCCGCTCATTTGGTGCTCCTTGCCTTGCCGTGCCACGCCTGACCCTTATGTCGATGCTCGATGAAGTGCTTTGCACCACAAGCTTTTGGCGACTGCGACCTACCCTCAAGCCCATACGGTTGATGCGCCTGTTTCGAGAATCAGCCCGTCGGCATGGGCCGCGTATCAGCCCTTCAGCGCTGCGATGTGCCGATCAATGACGCTGTCGAGCACCGTCATCGGCACATTGCCGCCCAGCACCACCGCGTCGTTGAATTTTCGGAAATCATAGCGCGGGCCGAGCGCGGCTTTGGCCTTGTCGCGCAGCTGGTTGATGCGGGTATGGCCGAGCTTGTAGCCGCAGGCCTGACCCGGCCAGGTGCAGTACCGCTCGACTTCGCTGCGGACTTCGATGGGGTTCGAGCCGTTCTCGGTAACGAAAAAGGCGATGCCCTCGTCGCGGGTCCAGCGCTTGGCGTGGATGCCGGTATCGACGACGAGGCGGCACGCACGAAATGCCAGCGATTGGAGATAGCCGAGCCGCCCGGCGGGAAAATCGTCGTACAGCTCCAACTCGTCCGCGATCTGTTCGGCGTACAGCCCCCAGCCTTCGCTATAAGCGCTGAAGCTCATCAAGGTGCGGATCAGTGGCTGTTTGAAGGTATATTCGCCCTGCCAGGCATGGCCCGGGATCGCCTCATGAAAGGCAAGATCGGGCAGGCTATAGCGGGTCCAGCGTGATGTGTTGCCCAGGTTGATCCAGAACCGCCCCGGTTCCTTGCCATCGATCGACCCCGCCCCGCCATAGGCACCCGGCGCGCCGGGTTCGGCGGCGGGCGACATGCGCGTGACTTCGACGAAACCGGGAACGAGTGTTTCGAACGCACGCGGCATCTGTGCGCGGATTTCCCGCAGCTTGTCGCGCAGATAGGCCATGATCTCCGCTCGGCCCGGATCGCCTTCCGCAAACAGATAGCGCGGGTCTTTGCTTAGCGCGGTCATTCGCGCGCCGACCGAACCGGCAGTATAGCCCTCCGCCTTCAGGATCACGTCCATCTTGGCGTGCAGGCGTGCGAGTTCGTCGCGTCCCTGCGCATGGACCTCGTCCGGGGTCATCGTGGTGGTGGTCGCTGCGCCGAGCGCCCAGGCGTAATAGGCATCGCCCTGCGGCAGCTTCCAGACGCCCGCATCGCTGGTGGTCTTTGCCTTTTGCGCCTCAAGCGCCGCGATTTGCGCGGCAAGGGCGGGAGCAATCCGGTCTGCGGCAGTTTTTGCTGCTTTGCCCGCATAGTCGCCCGGCATTTTCGTGGTCCGCTTGGCGATCGACGTCACGATGTCCCATTTTTCGACGGGACCGCTGCGGGCGATTTCGAGCTGCTTGAGCGCCTGCGCCAGCGCGAAATCGGGAAGGCATACACCGATCGCACCCGCCGCGCGTACCTGTTCCGCCTCTCCATTCAGCTGATCAGCATAAGCATTCATCCGTAACAGATAGGCGTCTGCGTCGTCGGCCGTTTCGATCTGGTGGTTCAGTGCCAGCAATTGGGGAATATCGAGATAAGCCCCGACATTCTGCGCCACGACATAAGGTGAATTGCGCCAGCCCGAGGTGAGCGTCGCGACATCGCCATAGGGCAGGGCGTATCCTGCGGCGGCTTGCTGATAGGCGGTCTGCACGACTTCGACATTGGTGCGAGTCGCGGGGCTGAGCGCAGCGGCATCGATGGCGTTGAGCTTTGCCAGCACCTCGCGGGTGCGCGTGGCGGCGGCTGCCTTGCCCACCACGCTGCGATCGCTAAGCTGGCGCTTCAGCGCAGCGCGCTTGCCCTTGTCGAGGCCGAGACCGGCTGCCGCTTCAGGATAATCGGCGAAAATGGTCTCGGCGGTTTCGGCGAGCATTGCTTCCGCCGCGGTATCGGCGCGTGATGCGGCAAGGCCGGGTAACGGGAGGATCGATGCAAGCGCGGCGACGCCGCTACCCTGCAGCACATCACGACGATTATAGGACATCAGCATTCTCCCGAGCGGCATTCGGTTGAACTTATGATCACGGCAATGTCGCCGCGCAACCGATCTGCTGTCACACGCCGATCCTATTGGCTATCTAACGGCAAGCGCAGCGGGCGTTTGCACGAAGAGGAACAGGCTATGTCGAGGCTGGATGGATTGCTGGGGCAGGTGACGCAGAATGTCGATATCAAGAATCTGGCGGCAAAAGTGGGTCTTTCGCCCGAACAGGTCGAAGCCGCGGTCGGTGCGCTTGGCAAGGCACACCCTGCGCCGGGCGATACCGTGGCCACTGCAGCATCTGCTACAGGCATTTCGCCCGATATCCTGCAACAGATTGTGGGCCATATCGGCGGAGAGGGATCGCTGGCGCAGTTCGCCAGTCTGCTGAGCGGTGCGGGTGCATCCGGCGTGATGGGTCAGATCGGCGGGATGCTCGACCGTGACGGCGACGGCAATCCGATCAACGATCTCGCAGGGCTCGCCAGCGGGTTTTTCGGGAAGAAGTAACGGTCGATTGTAGCGCGGGGGTATGATCGCTCCGCGCCATAACCGCGATCAATGCGTCAGTTCTTCGGGAATGGTGCCGCCATTTTCGGCGAGCTTGCGCATCACCTGCTTGTGCAGCCAGATGTTCATTTCGACACTGCCGTCGCGTTCGCCGGTATAGCCGAGTTCTTCGGCGAGCTGCTTGCGATTGGTCAGGCTCGAATCGAGGCCGATCAGCTTCATCAGGTCGACGATCGATGTCCGCCAGTTGAGCTTTTCACCGTGGTGCGACACGATTTCGTCGAGCAGCGCGGTGACATCGACCTTGAGCGGCGCGGGGGCGGTCATGGTTGTGCCCTCACGGGTAGGCGCAGGGGCAACGGTCGTCGGAGCACTGCCAGCAGCAGGCGCACCGCCGGTCTTTGCCGCCGCTTTGCCCCATATGGCGTCCTTGATCATGCCGAAAATGCTCATGCGTCGCTCCTGTTAAGTATCGGGATGACCGATTACTTTTCCAAACGTGACAGGCAGTCGAAAGTTGCAGTCTGGGACTATGGTAGGACGATTTGCGTCTCGACCAGCAGTTTGCCGCCACGGACTCCAGTCACTCGCAATCGCGTGCCGACATCGGCATCGGATCCGAGCGCCGACCAGACGCCATCACCCACTCGCACGCGGCCTTCGCCGTCGATGATCGGCTCAACCACGGTTACAACCTCACCGATCAGCCGGGCGCTGCGATCGTTGAGCATCGGGTCTTCGCTCGCCACGGGATAATCCTGATACCAGCGCCGCCCGATCAGGATCGACACGACACTCCACACCGCAAAGGCGAGCATTTGGAGCGGCAAGGTGAGTGCCGGGAGCGCGAACACCGCGAGCCCGGTGACGGCCGCTGCGATGGCGAGGAACACCAGGAACACGCCGGGGATCGCCAGTTCCGCCGCGCCGAGGAGAATTGCTAGTGCAATCCAGATCAGCGCTGCGTTGGCAATCAAGTCATCAACGCTCACAGGCAAAACTCACTGATCACGCGGCTCGAACGGTCCGCGTACCTGGGCTGGAGGCGCGGGCGGCGCCGCAGCATGTTCGCCCAGCGCTTCCTTCGCAAGCGCACCAATGCCGCCCAGCGTGCCGATCAGTTGGGTTGCCTCGACGGGGAACAGGATCGTCTTGGCATTTGGCGATGTCGCGAACTTGCCGACCGCTTCGACATATTTCTGCGCGATGAAGTAGTTGATCGCCTGTGGGCTGCCCTGTTCGATCGCGGTTGAAACGAGCTGCGTCGCCTTGGCCTCTGCCTCTGCCGACCGTTCGCGTGCTTCGGCGTCGCGAAAGGCGGATTCCCTGCGGCCCTCGGCCTCCAGAATCTGCGCGGCCTTCTGCCCTTCGGCGCGCAGAATTTCGGATGCGCGTGATCCTTCGGCCTCAAGGATGTTCGCGCGCTTTTCGCGTTCGGCCTTCATCTGGCGCGCCATCGCGTTGACGATATCGACGGGCGGGCGGATGTCCTTGATCTCGACGCGGGTGATCTTGACGCCCCAGGGGTTGGTGGCGTGATCGACCACGCT
>CAZWAL010000171.1:1702-6005 GCA_964631905.1 uncultured Stakelama sp. | reverse complement strand
GCCCGAGGACGCGGCCGAGCTGACCGACCTGCACGGCTATACCCGCGATCTCGTTCGCCAGATGGAGGTGGACCTGGGGACGCGGCTCGATTGGGTCGCGGTCGATCACTGGAACACCGACAACCCGCACGTTCATCTGCTCGTGCGCGGCGTCACCGACCAAGGTGTCGATCTCGTCATCGCACGAGACTATATCAGCCACGGGCTGCGCTCGCGTGCCGAGGAGCTGGCGTTCGCCGAACTGGGGCCGAAACCCGAGCGCGAGGTGGAACGTGCGCTGACCCGCGACGTGACGGCGGAACGCTGGACCCGACTCGACACCGAGATCGGCCGCGCCGCCGACGAGCTGGGCGTGATCGACCTGCGCCCCGACCAGCCCGGCCCCGACGATCCGCAGCTTCGCCGCTTGATGACCGGGCGATTGCAGCATCTGGAGACGATGGGTCTCGCCGCCGAAAGCGAACCGGGCCGCTGGGCGATGGCCGAAGGCGCGCAAACGCGGTTGCGCGAACTCGCCGCGCGCGGCGACATCATCCGCACCATCGGCCGCGCGCTCAAGGACCACGGCCAAGATCGGCCGCTCGACAGCTACGCCGTCGTGCTGGCAGCGCCCGAGAAACCGATCGCCGGCCGCCTGCTCGACAAGGGACTCCACGACGAACTGACCGGCGCGGCCTATGCCGTGATCGACGGGGTGGATGGGCGCACCCATCACGTCCGGCTTCCCGGCATCGAGGCGCTGGAACGCAGCCCCGCGCCGGGCGGGATCGTCGAGCTCCGCGCGATCAGCCCAGATAACGGTCGGCTGACCGGCCGGACGCCGACGCTGTTCCTCGCCACCCGCTCCGATCTCGACCTTGCCGCGCAAGTGAAGGCGCCGGGCGCGACCTGGCTCGACCATCGGCTGATCGAACGCGGCGCGGGCGTCGCGGACGAGGGTTTCGGCGCCGAGGTGCGGCGCGCGATTGATGCGCGCACCGACCATCTCGTCCGCGAAGGGTTGGCGAGACGCTTCGGCGAGCGCACTGTGTTCGAGCGGGGCTTGATCGAGACGCTGTGCCGCCGCGAGCTGGACGCGACGGGTGCGCGTATCGCCGGCGAGACCGGGCTGACCTACCGCCCGACACAGACCGGCGAGAAGGTCGCCGGGATCGTCCGTCAGCGTCTCGCGCTCGCGTCGGGCCGGTTCGCCATGATCGAGGAAGGCGGCCTTGGCTTCCGCCTCGTGCCTTGGGCGTCCAGCCTCGAAAACCAACTTGGCCGTCAGATCGCAGGCGTCATTCGCGACGGTGGCGGCCTCGACCTGACGCTTGGCCGCAAGCGCGGCCTCAGCCTTTAGCGACAAAGGAGAAATCCCCATGCCCGCCGCCAAAATCCTCTGGGGCCAAGTCGTCGCCGTGTTTCTGGTCGTGCTCGCCGGCGTGTGGGGTGCGACACAATGGTCGGCTGCCGCACTCGCCTATCAGCCCGAGCTTGGACGGCCGTGGTTCACTGCGTTCGGCTTGCCCGTCTATCCGCCGCCTGCATTTTTCTGGTGGTGGTTCGCGTTCGACGCCTATGCGCCAGGGGTATTTCTAACGGGCGCGTTCATCGCCGCCTCGGGCGGGTTCGCCGCGATCGTAGTCGCGATCGGCATGTCGGTCTGGCGTGCGCGAGAACTCAAACACGCCGAGACCTACGGTTCCGCCCGCTGGGCGAAGCCGCGCGAGGTCCGCGTCGCTGGGCTGCTTGGCACTGACGGCGTGGTGCTAGGCAAGCTCGGCGGCGACTATCTTCGCCACGACGGCCCGGAGCATGTGCTGTGTTTCGCGCCGACGCGCAGCGGCAAGGGGGTCGGGCTGGTCGTCCCATCGCTCCTGACTTGGCCGGCCTCCGCCATCGTCCACGACATCAAGGGCGAGAACTGGACGTTGACGGCGGGCTTTCGCGCCCGCCACGGTCGCGTGCTGCTGTTCGATCCGACCAACGCCGCGTCCGCCGCCTACAATCCGCTCTTGGAAGTGCGGCGCGGCCAGTGGGAAGTGCGCGACGTCCAGAATGTCGCCGACGTGCTCGTCGATCCCGAAGGCAGTCTCGAGCGCCGGAATCATTGGGAGAAGACCAGCCACAGCTTGCTGGTCGGCACGATCCTGCATGTCCTGTATGCGGAAGCTGACAAGACGCTCGCGGGCGTCGCGTCGTTCCTCTCCGATCCGTCGCGCACGATCGAGGAGACGCTGGCGGCGATGATGGCGACGCCGCATTTGGGCGCGGCGGGCGTGCATCCTGTCGTCGCCAGCGCGGCGCGCGAACTGCTCAACAAATCCGACAACGAACGGTCGGGCGTGCTCTCGACCGCCATGTCGTTTCTCGGTCTCTATCGCGACCCTGTGGTGGCTGAGGTGACGCGCGCCTGCCAGTGGCGCATCGCGGATCTGATCGAGGGCGACCGGCCGGCGACGCTCTATCTGGTCGTGCCCCCGTCCGACATCTCGCGCACCAAGCCGCTCATCCGCCTCATCCTCAATCAGATCGGGCGGCGGCTGACCGAGGAACTTACCCCCAAGCGCCATCGGCATCGCGTGCTGTTGATGCTCGACGAGTTTCCGGCGCTGGGGCGGCTCGACTTCTTCGAGTCGGCGCTGGCGTTCATGGCGGGCTACGGCCTCAAGAGCTTCCTGATCGCGCAAAGCCTAAACCAGATCGAGAAGGCTTACGGCTCCAACAACGCGATCCTCGACAATTGCCATGTGCGCGTGAGCTTCGCGACCAATGACGAGCGCACAGCCAAGCGCGTGTCCGATGCGCTAGGCACCGCGACCGAAATGCGGGCGATGAAGAACTATGCCGGGCACCGGCTGTCGCCGTGGCTCGGGCATCTTATGGTGTCGCGCTCGGAAACCGCGCGCCAGCTTCTCACGCCCGGCGAGGTGATGCAGCTTCCGCCCGACGACGAGATCGTCATGGTGGCGGGCGTCCATCCGATCCGCGCAAAAAAGGCGCGCTATTTTCGCGATCCGCGCTTCGCTGAGCGGATCGTGGCCGCGCCCGATCCTGCGATCGGCTCGGTGCGGCCCGACGACTGGACCGGACGCGGCGCCACGGCCGACCCCGCCGACGTGGCGCGCATCGTGCGGGCGCAGGAGGACACGGCGAACGGTGGCCTGCGCCGTGAACCCGAGTTACCCGAGCACGTCGCCATCGTGAAGGAGACGCCCGCGCCCCCGGCTCAGGAGTTTGCGATCGTCGATGATGATGCCGACGATGCGGCGCGGCAGGCAGCGGCGCGCCGCCGGATGCAGGGGATCGCGCGGCAAGCCTCGCTCGATTCGGGCGACGGCATCGAGCTGTAGGCCGAGATCATGCGTATCCGGCTCAACGTCTATTTTCCGCCCGCGCTCGCCAAGCAGATCGACGAACTGGCGATTCGGCGACGCATCTCGCGCTCGGCGATCATCGAGGCAGCGGTCGCGTCCTATCTATCGCCCGACAGCTCCGATCGGATGGAGGCCGCGTTCGCGCGGCGGCTCGACCGACTCACCCGGCAGGTGCAGCGCCTTGAGCGCAACACCGGCCTCACCACCGAGGCGCTGGCGCTATTCGTGCGATTCTGGCTGTCGGTAACGCCGCCGCTCCCTGACGAGGCTCAGGCGGCGGCGCAGGTCAAGGGGCGCAAACGCTATGACGGGTTCGTCGAGACGCTCGGTCGGCGCTACGCCAGCGGCAAGACCTTGCTGGACGATATTCCGGAGGATATTTGGCCGAAAGCGTCGACCGATTCGGAATAACCGCATCGAGACCAGCGGTTCGGCAAGACGACCAATCCGCAGCATGCAAGTATCTGCCGCCGTCTCTACTACGCCGCCAACTATCTGTTGCGCCCGACCTATTTGTGCGTCTCTTGATGTGCCCCGACAGCCGGGCGGCGGTTCGCCCGGCCCAATCGAGGGCCACGCAAGTTGACCGTCCACCCGATCCGATCCGAGGCCAAAGCACGCGGCGCGCGGATGCTACGCACGGCGCTCGGGCAGTCGATCGCGGTGTGGCTTGACGATCCCGCCGTCATCGAGGTGATGCTGAACCCAGACGGGCGGCTATGGCTCGACCGGCTCGGCGAGGGCGTCAGCGATACCGGCGAAACGCTGAGCGCCGCCGACGGCGAGCGCATCGTCCGCCTGGTCGCACATCATGTCGGGGTCGAGGTTCACGCGCGGTCTCCGCGCGTCTCGGCCGAATTGCCGGAGGGTGGCGAGCGGTTCGAGGGACTGTTGCCGCCCGTGGTCGCAGCGCCAGCGTTCGCGATCCGCAAGCCCGCTGTCGCGGT
>CAZWAL010000171.1:0-1692 GCA_964631905.1 uncultured Stakelama sp. | reverse complement strand
GCCGGTATCATGTCGGCAGCCGACGCCGAGGTGTTGCGCGAAGGCGTCGCGACCCGCGCCAACATCCTTGTTGCGGGCGGCACCGGCAGCGGCAAGACCACCCTCGTCAACGCGCTCTTGGCCGAAGTTGCCAAGACAGCCGACCGCATCTTGCTGATCGAGGACACGCGCGAGCTGCAATGCGCCGCGCCCAACCTGGTCGCTATGCGCACAAAGGATGGCGTCGTCTCGCTGTCCGATCTCGTCCGCTCCTCGCTGCGCTTGCGTCCCGACCGCATTCCGATCGGCGAGGTGCGCGGTGCCGAAGCCCTCGACCTCCTGAAAGCGTGGGGCACGGGCCATCCCGGCGGGATCGGCACGATCCATGCCGGAACCGCGCTTGGCGCGCTCCGCCGCATGGAGCAGCTCATCCAGGAGGCGGTCGTCACGGTCCCGCGCGCGCTGCTTGCCGAGACGATCGACCTGATCGCGGTGCTGGTCCGCGACGGCCACGGCCGCCGCCTTACCGAGCTGGCCCGCGTCGAAGGACTCGACCCCGCCACCGGCGACTATCGCCTTACCCCGTTGTCCACCCCCCAACCCGGAGACTTCAAATGACCCATGCCGTCCGGCGTGGCGCGCACCGCGTCATGCTTACCGCCACCGCCAGCGTGATCGCGCTCACCACCGCCGCACCTGCCTATGCGTCGGGATCGTCGATGCCGTGGGAAGCGCCACTCCAGTCGATCCTCCAAAGCATCGAGGGGCCGGTCGCCAAAATCATCGCGGTCATCATCATCATCGTGACCGGCCTGACGCTCGCGTTCGGCGATACGTCGGGCGGCGCGCGCCGGATGATCCAGATTGTGTTCGGCCTGTCGATCGCGTTCGCGGCGTCCAGCTTCTTCCTTTCATTTTTCAGCTTCGGCGGCGGGGCGCTCGTCTGATGGAGACCGCCGCCGCTCTGGCCGAACCGATCCCCGGCTATATGGCCCCGGTCCACCGCGCGCTGACCGAGCCGATCCTGCTTGGCGGCGCGCCGCGGGCGCTCGCGATCCTCAACGGGACGCTGGCGGGCGCGATTGGGCTTGGTTTACGGCTTTGGATCGCGGGCCTGGCGCTATGGGCGATCGGCCATGCGCTCGGCGTGTGGGCGGCGCGGCGCGATCCGCAGTTCGTCGATGTCGCCCGCCGTCATCTTCGCTACCCGGCCTGGGTGCTGCCATGATGAGCTTGCGCGAATATCGCAGCAAGGCCGCGACGCTCGCCGACTTCCTGCCCTGGGCGGCGCTGGTCGGACAGGGGCAAGTGCTGAATAAGGATGGGTCATTCCAGCGCACCGCGCGGTTTCGCGGCCCCGACCTCGACAGCGCGACGCCGGCCGAGCTGGTTGCGACAACCGCGCGATTGAACAGCGCGTTGCGCCGGCTTGGTTCGGGCTGGGCGATTTTCGTCGAGGCGCAGCGCGCACCCGCGCTCGACTACCCCGACGCCGACTTTCCCGACCCCGTTTCGGCGCTGGTCGATCGCGAGCGCCGCGAGCAGTTCCGCGAGGACGGCGCGCATTTCGAGAGCCGCTACTTCCTGACGTTCCTTTGGATGCCGCCCGCCGAGGATGCCGCGCGTGCTGAGGGCTGGCTTTACGAGGGCAGGTCGAGCACGGGGGTCGATCCGCGCGAGCTGCTCAAAGGCTTCACCGACCGCAGCGACCGC
>CAZWAL010000170.1:0-6009 GCA_964631905.1 uncultured Stakelama sp. | reverse complement strand
CCGCAACATCGAACGCCATTTCCCCGATCCCGGCGGCGCGCCCCCTGCCCCGCCACTGAAGGAAATCGAGGTCGTTCGGATCGGCGGCGGCTGGCGCTATGCAGCGGTCGCGTTGCTGGCATCGGGCGTCAGTGTGGCCGCGATGTGGATGCTGCTGGGATAGATGGCCAGGCCGCGTCCGCCCTTATGGCTTGCATCGCCAAGCCGCTTTGCGACGCTGAAGGCACCCCGCGCCAAAACCGGGCTTATCCTGCTCGCGCTGTTTCTTACCCTGTGCCTCAGCGCGCTGTTCGTCGCCGGCCCACCGCCGGTGAGCCGTGATCCCGCCAACCGCGCCGATGATCAGGCCGATGTGATGCTATATGAATCGATCGTCGCGGGGGTGCGCGGCGGGGGCGATTATTATCAGGTGACGGCCACCGCGCTTCGGGCCGGGGATTATCCGCTGCGGCCTTTTGTCACCTTCCGCCTGCCGACGCTTGCGGTCGTGATGGCAATGTTGCCCCCGTTTGTGATCCTCGTGATACTTTATGGGTTGGTATCGGCGGTTGTGCTGGCCTGGTATGCCCGGCTGCGCACCGCGATCGAACGCCCGCCACCCCAAGCCATCGCGCTGGTGCTGCTGATTGGCGGGATGATCGCTTTTTTGCAGCCGTCGCTCGCGACATTTCATGAAATCTGGGCCGGCCTGCTGATCGCCCTGTCACTGGCGCTGCGGCGACCGGGCCGCTGGATTACGCCGGTCGCGATCGGCCTGATCGCGATGCTGATCCGCGAAACCGCCGCGCTTTATGTGATGGTGATGGTCGGCATGGCACTGATCGATGGCGAGCGGCGCGAGGCACTGGGCTGGGCAGCCGCGCTCGGCGTGCTCGCGGTCGTGGTGGCGGGGCACGCGTTTGCCGTTGGGCAGGTTGTGGGCCCGGCAGATCCCGCATCACCCGGCTGGGCCGGGCTGCTCGGCTTCGGCTTTTTCGTGAAGACGATGTCGATCTCAACGGCGCTCAGCCTTGCTCCGGCGTGGCTTTCAGCGCTGCTGGTGGGGCTGGCCCTGTTCGGCTGGGCGAGCTGGCGCGATCCGCTGGCGGTGCGCGCATTGGCGGTATTTGGGGCCTATGCGCTGCTGCTCAGCCTGTTCGGGCGTCCCGACACCTTTTACTGGGGCCTGCTGGTCGCGCCGACGATTCTGATCGGCTTGGCGTTCGCGCCCGATGGGTTACGCGATTTGACCGTTGCTGCGCTCGACAGCCGCCGCATTACCGTGACAAGGAGCGTGCGATGAAACGCATCCTCCTGATCGTCGGCGGCGGCATTGCCGCGTACAAAGCGTGCGAGCTGATCCGGCTGGCGCGCAAGGCTGGGATCGGCGTGCGCTGCGTGCTGACCGCGGGCGGTGCGCAGTTCATCACGCCCATGACGCTGGCGGCTCTTTCGGAGAATCCGGTGCATACCAGCCTGTGGGATTTGAAGGATGAGGCCGAGATGGGCCATATCCAGTTGAGCCGCGAAGCCGATCTGGTCGTGATCGCGCCTGCCACGGCCGATCTGATCGCCAAGATGGCAGCGGGCATTGCAGATGACCTCGCGACCACCTTGCTTCTGGCCACCGACAAGCCCGTGCTCGCGGCCCCCGCGATGAACGTGCGGATGTG
Source organism: uncultured Stakelama sp. (assembly GCA_964631905.1). Classification (GTDB taxonomy): domain Bacteria; phylum Pseudomonadota; class Alphaproteobacteria; order Sphingomonadales; family Sphingomonadaceae; genus Sphingomonas. Next base: position 4,357 of record CAZWAL010000170.1, on the reverse strand, counting down.
GCAGCACCCCGCCACCCGCCGTAACGTGGCGCAGCTGCGCGCCGACGGCATCACCGTGATCGAACCCGATGAAGGCCCGATGGCATGCGGCGAATTTGGCCCCGGCCGCCTGCCCGAGCCCGAGGCGATTCTCGCGGCGATCCAGCAGGCGTTGGCAGGCTGATGGCTATGCAGATGGGGCTGACGGGCAAACACATCATCGTCACCGCGGGGCCGACGCATGAGCCGATCGATCCGATCCGCTATCTCGCCAATCGATCGTCGGGAAAACAGGGCTTTGCGATTGCAGGCGCGCTGGCGGCGCTGGGCGCGCGGGTGACGCTGATCGCCGGTCCGGTGACGCTGCCCACCCCGCCCGAGGTCGACCGGATGGATGTCGAAACCGCGCTCGAGATGGGGGCGGCGGTGGATGCCGCGCTGCCCGCTGATGCAGCGGTAATGGTCGCTGCTGTCGCCGACTGGCGCGTTACCCCCAGCCCACAGAAGATAAAAAAAGGCGCACGTGCACCGACGCTGATGCTCGTCGAAAACCCCGATCTGCTGGCGACGCTCGCCCGCAGCCCGCACCGCCCGGCACTCCTCATTGGCTTTGCCGCCGAAACCGAGCGGGTGATCGATCACGCCACCGCGAAACGCGTCCGCAAAGGCGCTGACTGGATCATCGCCAATGACGTGTCGGGCGATGTCATGGGGGGCGACGCGAACACCGTTCATATCGTCACCGCCGCAGGCTCCGAAAGCTGGGAACGGATGGCGAAGGACGATGTCGCGACGCGCCTCGCCGCGCGCATCGCCGATGCGCTCGGGGTAAATCGGGGGACGGTCGCATGAAGCCGATTATGATCGCCATCCAGCGCCTGCCGCACGGCGAAGGCCTTCCCCTTCCCGCCTATGCGACATCGGGCGCGGCGGGCATGGACGTAGTTGCGGCCGAAGCGCTGTCGCTGGCGCCCGGTGCGCGGCACGCCGTCAGCACGGGGTTTGCGATGGCGATTCCTGATGGGTTTGAGGTGCAGGTGCGGCCGCGTTCGGGCCTCGCGCTGAAGCACGGCATCACCTGCCTCAACACCCCCGGCACGATCGACAGCGATTATCGCGGCGAGGTGAAGATCATCCTCGCCAATCTGGGAGACGTGCCGTTCGAGATCGCGCGTGGCGACCGGATCGCGCAGCTCGTGCCCGCCGCCGTCCAGCGCGCGACGCTGGACGAGGTCGACAGTTTGGACCAGACGGTGCGCGGCAGCGGCGGCTTCGGCTCCACCGGGGTCTAGGTGCTTACCGACCCGCAGCTCGATCGCTATGCCCGCCACATCGTGCTGCGTGAGATTGGCGGGGGTGGCCAGGCGCGAATGCTCGCCGCGCATGTCGTGGTGATCGGCGCGGGCGGCATCGGATCGCCCGCGCTGCATTATCTCGCCGCCGCTGGGATCGGCCGTCTAACGATCATCGATGATGACCGGGTCGACCTGAGCAACCTTCAGCGCCAGACGATCTTCGGCACGAGTGATATCGGGCGACTGAAGGCCGAAGCCGCGGCGGACGCGATCGCGCGGCTGAACCCGGATGTTGTCGCGACACCCGTCAACCAACGGATTACTGCAGAAAACGCCGCTAGCTTGCTCGCCGGGGCAGATGTCGTGCTCGACGGGTGCGATAACTTCGCGACGCGGCTCGCGGTGGCGGATGCGGCGCTGGCGCAGCGTATCCCGCTCGTGTCGGCGGCGGTGGCCCAGTTCGAGGGGCAGTTGGGCGTATATCGTGGGTGGGAGGCGACGCTGCCTTGTTATCGCTGTTTCGTCGGCGTCGATCCTGATCGCGGCGATGCCAGCTGCGCCGATCAGGGTGTGCTGGGGGCGATGACCGGTGTGCTCGGCAGCCTCGCCGCGATGGAGGTGATCCGCGCGATCGCGCCGTTCGGAGAGGAGAGCGCAGGCAAGCTGCTGATCGTCGACGCGCTCGCCTTTCGTTTTCGGACGATCGCCCTGCCCAAGGATCCCGGCTGCCCGGCGTGCGGCACATGACCGGGCTGACGGTGATTGTTACGACAACCGACTCAGAGCGCTTTCGCGCGGGGATGACGCTGGCGCTAGCCCAGAGCGCTCTGGGCGGGCGGGTGCGCCTCTATTGCCACGAAGCGAGCGTGGTGTTGCTCGCGTCGGCACCGCGCGACGATGATGACAGCGCGGCACTTTTTGCAACGGGCCTGCCCGATCGGCTGGGGCTGATTGCCATGGCGCAGGCCAACGGCGTCGCGCTGATCGTCTGCCAAACCGGCATGACCATGACGGGGCTGGCGATGGACGATTTGGCAACCGGGGTCGAGGCTGGCGGGATGATGGGGCTGCTCGCCGACCTTGGCGATGACCGGCTGGTCACGGTCTAGGCCCAATCGACGACGACAGCGGCGTGTTACGGCTGTTGTCGATGTGCGCGACTACCCCGCTGCCACTTGATGCATCGTCCGGCGTGCCAGCGCCCGGTAGTCGTCGATCACCTCGGTCAGCCCTTGGACGAACGAAATCTCCGGGCGCCAGCCAAGCTCGCGCTCGATGCGGGTGGGGTCGACGGCGTGACGGCGGTCAGCGAGGCGCCGATCGGGCAGGAAGGTGATCAGCGATCGCCGCTTGCGGCCATCCGCGCGCGGATCGATCCGGTCGAGCAGATCGCAGATCATCGCCACGACGGCCAGGTTGTTATGCTCCTCGCGCACACCCACCGAATAGGATTGGCCAATCTGGCCGTGAAAGAACACCGCCTGCAGCGCGCGGGCATAATCCTCGACATGCAACCAGTCGCGCACTTCCGAACCCGCGCCGTAAACCGGCACGCGGATGCCCTCGATCGCGTTGATCACGGCATGCGGGATCAGTTTACCGGGTTTCTGCCACGGACCATAGCCAGCGCTTGCATGGGTCAGCACGACGGGCAGACCAAAGCTGGTGTGCCACGCGCGCACGAGATGGTCCGCCGCAGCACGCGCCGCCGCAATCGGGGCGGTCGGCCGGTAAGGCGCGCTTTCGTCGACTGCGGTCGAGCCTGCGGAGCGATCCCCAAATACGGCATTGGTCGACACATGGTGAAACCGAAACCGCGCCCGCGCATCCGGCAGCAGATTGCGCCAATGCTCCAGCGACGCCTCAAGCAACTGAAAGGTGCCGCCAATATTGGTATCAATGAAGGGTGGCATTTCCCCCGGATTGCGATCGGCGCGTCCCTCGGCGGCGAGATGGATCACTCCATCAACCGATTCCTGCGCCATCACTTGCGAGACGAGCGCACGATCGAGGATATCGCCTTCAACGAAGCGGTAATTGGGCTGATCCGCCGGCACCGCCAGCGCAGCAGGGTCGACTGAATCGACCAGCGAGTCGAGATTGACGACGCGCAGCGATCCATTGCTTGCCAGCATCCGACACACGGCCGAGCCGACAAACCCCGCCCCGCCCGTGACGAGAATGGTGCGTTCAGGGGGCGTATAGGTGATCTTGATCGGCACGCGCATCACCACGCGACAGGCCACATACCGACAATCGACGAAACACGCGACATGGCATTGACCCCGCTTGAAAAACTCAAGCGGAATTTACCGGTCAAATCTTAAGCGAATCTTGCGCTTATCCGCGTGCGAGCAACTCGGTCGCAAACCGCCGAACCGCGGGGCCGATATCGTCGCGGGCAAGCGCCAGCGCGAGATTGGCCTGAATATAACTCGCCTTGTCTCCGCAGTCATAGCGTTGACCGGCAAAGCGAAAGGCGTGGAATGGCTGTTTGCCGATCAATTGGGCCATCGCATCCGTCAGTTGTATTTCGCCGCCTGCGCCTTTGCCCTGCGTTTCCAGCACCCGCATTACCTCCGGCTGCAAAATGTAGCGACCGGGGATCATCAGGTTCGATGGCGCGGTGCCAAGCGGCGGCTTTTCGACGAGCCCGGTCACCTCGACCAGCGCACCATCCTCCTTCCCGGTGGAAATGATGCCGTATTTGTCGGTTTCCGACTCAGGTACTTCGTAACCGCAAACGATATTGCCGCCAGTTCGGTTATAGGCTTCGACCATCGCCTTCATGCAGCCGGGTTCGCCGATCAGCAGTTCGTCGGCGAGGAAGATCGCAAAGGGTTCATCGCCAACGATGTCGCGCGCGCACCACACCGCATGGCCAAGCCCCATCGGCTCCTGCTGGCGGACATAGGCGACAGCCCCCGGAGTCAGCCGCGTCTGCACCAGCAATTCCATCGACTTGCCACGCGCCGCCATGGTGGCCTCGAGCTCATAGGCAATATCGAAATGATCCTCGATCGCCGATTTGCCCCGCCCGGTGACGAAGATCATCTGCTCGATCCCGGCTTCCAGCGCCTCGT
>CAZWAL010000169.1:0-6066 GCA_964631905.1 uncultured Stakelama sp. | reverse complement strand
AGAAAGGTCCCGCAAAGCGTTCGCGGCTTAGGCGCTTTGGCAGGGCGCTGCAACCGGGCAAATGCCCTAAATACGCCGCTTAATGATAACGCTTCTCAATTGCTGGAAATCGTCCCATCAATGTGCGCCATGCCCCCGCGCAAGATAAAGATCGGACTGCATTTCTTCGAGACGCGACACGGTTCGTTCGAATTCAAACGCGCCATCGCCCGTGACATAGAGCGCCCCCGGCGTCGCATCTGCCGCGGCAATTAGCTTCACGTTATTCTCGTACAGCGCATCGATCAGCGTCACGAACCGCGCCGCCTCGTTGCGGTTTTCGGGGCCGAGCTGCGGAATACCGACGATGATCACGGTGTGGAAACGCCGCGCGATTGCCAGATAATCGGCCGCGCCGCGCGGCTCGCCGCATAGCCGCTTGAACGAGAATACCGCGACCCCCTTCAGGCTTTTCGGCACATGCAGCGTACGACCACCCTGCACGGGGATATCCTCGGTCGGCACATGCGCGCGGTCTTCGGGCGGATAATCGGTCAGGCGGAAGAACGCCTTTGACAGCGCTGTGGTCGCCGCCGCGCCGTTCGGCACCAGCCACATGTCCATCTGGCCCAGCCGATCGCGCCGATAATCGATCGGCCCGTTCAGACCGACGATTTGCGTCTTTTCCTGGATCAGCGCGATGAAGGGCAGAAACAGATCGCGGTTGAGCCCGTCCTTGTAGAGATCACTCGGCGCCCGGTTGCTGGTCGCGACCACCGTCAGCCCGCGCGCCCACATCGCGGTGAACAGGCGCGATAGGATGGCCGCGTCGGCGGTGTTGTTGACCACCATCTCGTCAAACGCGATCAGCCGGGCCTCACCGACCATTGCCGTCGCGACGGGAACGATCGGGTCGCCAAGCTCCTTCTTGCGCTCTTCGGCGATGCGCTGATGCACCTCGAGCATGAATTCGTGGAAATGGACGCGGCGTTTGCGGCGCACATCGACGCAGCTGTAGAACAAATCCATCAGCATCGATTTGCCGCGCCCGACGCCACCCCACAGATACACGCCGCGCGGCGGCTCCGGTGGGCGGCCGAGTGCACGCCACAGGACGGAACCACGCTTGGGCGTCGCCTCCAGATCAGTCGCGAGCGCTGCCAGCGTCAGCACGGCCGCCTGCTGCTCGCGATCGGGTCGCAACTCTCCCGCCTTCAGGAGCTGGTTGTAGCGATCGAGCATGAAGGTCACGTCACCAATCCCCATCCCTTGTCATGCTGAATATGGTTCAGCACCCGCAGCGCGGCCAGGACGGCTCGCCATTGCGGCATCGGTCGCCCTGAAACAAGTTTGGGGTGAGATCATGGCAGGCCCAAACGCGCCGGCAGAAAACGACGTCGGGCTTATCGCTTCGTCGGTTTCCGGATCGTGCCCGAAAAGGCGAGGATCTTTTCCGCTGTGTCGCCCTCCCCCTGCACCACCAGCCCGCGCAGGAACAACAACCGCCCGGTTTCGCGCAACAGCTCCACCTGCGCCTCGATCGGCTGGCCGATCACGCCGCGCCCCATGAACTGAGTCGACAGATCAAGCGTCACCGCCGTCCCCGCCTCGATCAGCCCGAACCCGCGCGATGCCGCGAACAGCGCCATATCGACAAAGCCGAGCAACGCCCCGCCATGGACCGCGTTGCTGAGATTGGAATGCTGGTGCCCCGGCGTCATCCGCACGCGGGCGACCTGCCCCTCCACCTTGAGCAGGAACGGCCCGAACAGGCTGTTGAACCGCGTGGGATCAGCGAGCGCCCAGGTCATCCAGCCGGGGTGATCGGGGGATTCGGTGTATAGGAAGGGGGGTGGCTGGTGATTCACTACAAAAAACCGTTCGTGTCGAGCAAAGTCGAGACACCCTGCGTAGCGCCGGTGGCACGTCCCTCGACTTCAGCCCTTTGGGCTGAAGCCTGTCCTGAGCGGCTGGCTTGCCAGCCAGTCGAAGGGCTCGGGACAAACGGCTCGTTGGGTGCCAGGTTAAACCACCCGTTCGACTTCCATCTTCTTGATCTCGGCGATCGCCTTGGCGGGGTTGAGGCCCTTGGGGCACACATTCGCGCAGTTCATGATCGTATGGCAGCGATAGAGCCGGAACGGATCCTGCAGCTCATCGAGCCGCTCGCCGGTCATCTCGTCGCGGCTGTCCGCCAGCCAGCGATAGGCCTGGAGCAGGATGGCGGGGCCCAGAAACTTGTCGGCATTCCACCAATAGCTGGGGCAGCTCGTCGAGCAGCAGGCGCACAGGATGCATTCGTACAGCCCGTCGAGCTTGGCGCGATCGGCTGGCGACTGGAGCCGCTCCTTGCCCGATGGTGGCGGGGTGACGGTCTGCAGCCACGGCTTGATCGAGGCATATTGTGCGTAAAAATGCGTGAAATCAGGCACCAGGTCCTTGATCACGCTCATCGCGGGCAGCGGCGTGATCTGCACATCGCCCTTCACATCCTCGATCGCCTTGGTGCAGGCGAGCGTATTGGTGCCGTCGATGTTCATCGAGCACGACCCGCAAATCCCCTCGCGGCACGAGCGACGGAAGGTGAGCGACGAATCCTGCTCGGCCTTCATCTTGATCAATGCATCGAGCACCATCGGCCCGCACTCGTCGAGATTGATTTCGAACGTGTCGAAATGTGGATTCTGGCCGCTATCAGGATCATAACGATAGACTTTGAACTTCTTGATCCGCGTCGCCTCGCTGCCGTCAGCCGATTTCGGCGCTTTGTGCACCTTGCCCTGGGGCTTGATCTTGCTGTTCTTCGGCAGGAAAAATTCGGCCATCGCTCAACTCGTCCTATCAGATGCGCGGGGGGCTTGAACGGCCCCGGTACGAGGGTCGATACATGACGGCGCGCGGCCCCGCAAATGTTTGTGCACGCCTTGCGTACGGCAATAGTGCCGGGTAGCGCGACGCGATGCGGCTCGACCAATGCCATAATGTGGATGACTTCCGGCGGCTTGCCAAAGCGCGACTGCCGGGGCCGGTGTTTCACTATATCGACGGTGCGGCAGACGATGAGGTCACACGGCGGCGAAATACCGCCGCCTATGAGGCATGCGACCTGGTGCCGAACGTGCTGGCGGGCGTAGCGGAGATCGACACCAGCGTGACGGTGATGGGCAAGCGCATATCGATGCCGCTGTTCCTCTCCCCCACCGCGCTGCAGCGACTGTTCCACTGGCGCGGCGAGCGCGCGGTGGCAGCAGCGGCGGAGAAGTTCGACACCTGGTTCGGCATCTCGTCGCTCGCCACCGTCAGCATCGCAGAAATCGGCCGGACGATCACCTCGCCCAAGCTGTTCCAGCTCTATGTTCATAAGGACAAGGGGCTGAACGCGGCGATGGTCGCGGCGTGCAAGGCGGCGAAGTTCGATGCCATTGCACTGACGGTCGACACGATCGTGGGCGGCAATCGCGAGCGGTGCCTGCGCACCGGCTTCACCTCGCCGCCCCGGATCACGCCGTCGTCCGCGCTCAGCTTTGCGATGCACCCGCGCTGGACGCTCGACTATCTGCTGCGCGAGCCGTTCGAGCTATCGAACCTGAAGGATCACCTCGACGAGGGATCGCGCAAATCCATGTCGGTCGGCGACTATTTCACCACGATGCTCGATCAGTCACTCGACTGGAAAACCGCCGAGGCGATCCGCGCCGATTGGGGCGGCGAATTCTGCCTGAAAGGGATCATGTCCGTCGATGACGCCCGCCGCGCAGTCGATATCGGCGCGACCGCGATCATGGTCTCCAATCACGGCGGGCGGCAGCTGGACGGCAGCCGTGCGCCGTTCGATCAGCTGGCCGAGATCGTCGACGCGGTCGGCGACCGGATCGACGTAATCTGCGACGGCGGTATTACGCGCGGATCGCATGTGCTGAAGGCGCTGAGCGTTGGTGCCAAGGCGTGTTCGGGTGGACGGCTCTATCTTTATGCACTCGCCGCCGCTGGTCAGGCGGGGGTGGAACGGACGCTGGGCAATCTGCAGTCCGAAATCGTGCGCGATATGAAGCTGATGGGCGCGAAATCGGTGGCGGACCTGGGGCGCGGCAATCTGCGCTGGCGGTAAGGGTTACCGCTCCGATCCGTGTCACCTTAAAATTCATCCGTCATGCTGAACTTGTTTCAGCATCCATCTCGCCACACGGGCCACGGGATTTGTGGCACGGTGGACCCTGAAACGAGTTCAGGGTGACGGGCTTTTATCGAGGGAAACTTCGATCCCACCAAGCGAGATCGGCATTGCAGCACTCGCTACCGCCGCTGCAGCAGCTCGATCGCCGGTCGCCCGACGGGCGCGGTAGCACCCTTTGGCGTGCGCTTGTCCAGTTCGGCGAGCCATGCCGAAGCCTGTGCACCGATCGATGTTTGCGGTTGCGATGGGGGAAGGCGATCAGCGCTTTCCCACTTGGCGACCAACGCGGTTGCCTCGGCGCTTGCGGCCGCCAGCGACTGGCCCTTGCGGAGCGCGTTGTTAATCAGTGCGTCGCCGTAAAAGGTCCAGTCATTGTCTGACTGGCACCCGAATGACGAACGATCCCCCGACGATGCCGTCAGCACTGCCGTTTCCGCACCCGCCAGGGCCGGCACGAAGATGCCCGAATAACAGGCGCTGATGATCACCAGCCGCCGCTCGATCCCCAGCGCGCCCAGCATCGCCGCCAGCCGCGCTGGCGAGATCGCGCCGAACCCCTGATCGGCATCGTTATAAACGATCCCAACCGGCGCGCCGTGGCTGGTGGTGTAGAGAACCAGTACGTCTTCGCGCGCATCCATCACCTCGGCGATCCGCGACAGCGCGATGCTCAGATGATCAGGGCTCCCGCGCGGCAAATCACTCGACGCGCTGCCATCGCTGCCCGCGAGTACGACCGTACGGCCTGCAGCATCATAACGCCGCGCGAGCACCTTTGCGGCTTCCCGCGCCTCACGCCCGAACACGGGATCGCTATCGAGCGCGATCGACACGACATAGGCATCGATCACCCCTTTGCGCTGCGGCAGCAACCCGCCAATCGCGCGCGCCATCCGGCGATGCTCGGCCAGCATGTCATCCGGCGCGCGATCTCGCTCCACCTGCATCCCGCCATTGGCATAGGCGATCACGTCATCGGTGCCGCTGCCTATCACCGGCGGCGGCCGCGTATGCTGCGGCGCGCGATAGGGCGAGGATTGTTGCGCGGTCGATGCGCCTGCCAGACCGGCGAGCAACGCTGCAACGATGATCCGTAATGCCCCAGCTACCCGCACACTGCGCCCCTTATGACCAGCCGATATGTCGGAGGTTGAGGGCGAGCGTGTCAACGGGGAATGGAGCTCGACTTGCCCCCGGATCCCAAACGCATTCGTCGACGAGCCGCCAGTCCGATCAATACACCCGCTTCTTCGGCTTGATATATTCGATATCGTCGGTGAGCGTGTAGTCGTGGACCGGACGGTAATCGATACCGACGCTACCGCCCTTGCCGCCCCAGCCGTCGAAGGTCGCAATCGTGTGCTTCATCCAGCCGGCGTCGTCGCGATCGGGGTAATCCTCGTTCACATGCGCGCCGCGTGATTCCTGGCGGTTGGCGGCGCTGTGGACCGTGACGACCGCCTGCGCGATCAGGTTGTCGAGTTCGAGCGTTTCGACCAGATCGGTGTTCCAGATCAGCGAGCGATCATTGACGCTCACGTCGCCCATCGACGCATAGATCTCGCCGATCTTTTGCTTGCCCTCGGCCAGCAGCGCATTGTCACGAAACACGGCGCAGTTCTTTTGCATCGTGCGCTGCATCGCGCCGCGGATTTGCGCGGTGGGGGTCGCGCCCTTGGCGTGGCGGAAATGATCGAGACGGCCAATCGCCAGTTCCTCTGCCGATTTGGGCAGCGGGTTGTGCGGCGTATTCGGCTTCAGCGTATCCTTAATGCGGAGGCCCGTTGCGCGGCCAAACACCACCAGATCGATCAGCGAGTTCGAACCGAGCCGGTTCGCGCCGTGCACCGAAACGCAGGCCGCCTCGCCCACCGCGAACAGGCCGGGGACGACGCTGTCGGGGTTGCCGTCCT
>CAZWAL010000168.1:0-6069 GCA_964631905.1 uncultured Stakelama sp. | reverse complement strand
ACCGCTGACAGCACCAGCGCGATCGCGATCAGCGCGACGGTGATCTCGTCCATCGACTTGATCGTCGCTTCGCGCGGGCTCATCTCCGGATTTTCATCCATCAGCCGCTCGACATTTTCGACCACGACGATCGCATCGTCGACGAGCAGGCCGATCGCGAGTACCAGCCCGAACAGCGTCAGTGTGTTGATCGAGAATCCCGCCAGCGCGAACACCGCAAAAGTGCCTAACAGCACCACCGGCACCGCGATCGTCGGGATCAGCGTGGCGCGCCAGTTCTGCAGGAACACGAACATCACGATCACGACCAGCACGATCGCCTCGATCAGCGTCTTGATCACCTCTTCGACCGACAGCTTGATGAACAGCGTCGCGTCCTGCGGATAAGCCACCGCAAAACCTTCCGGCATTGATTTCGTCGCAGCCGCTACCTCGGCTTTTACCAGCTCGGCGGTGGAGAGCGCATCGGCACCCGGCGCCAGCGAGACCGCAAAGCCTGCCCCCGGATGGCCGTTGATCCGGCTGCGCACGCTGTAATTTTCCGCGCCAAGCTCGACGCGGGCGACATCGGCCAGTCGCACAGTCGATCCGTCCCGCGTGGTTTTGACGACGATGTTCTGGAACTGCTCGGCTGTTTGCAACCGCGATTGCGCGGTCACGGTTGCGTTGAGCATTTGCCGCTCGGGCATCGGTTGGCCGCCGATTTCGCCCGCCGCGATTTCCGTGTTCTGCGCTTGCACCGCGGCAATGATGTCGCCCGGGTTCAGGGCGAAAGCCGCCAGCCTTTCGGGGTTCAGCCAGATCCGCATGGCATATTGCGCGCCGAACACATTGGTGTCGCCCACGCCCTCCAGCCGCGCGATCCGGTCCTGCAGGTTGGAGACGAGATAGTCGGACACGTCCTGATTGGTGCGCGTATCGGTGGTGTCATAGATCGCGAAGATCATCAGGAAGTCGGGGTTCGATTTGGTTACCGTCAGCCCCTGCTGCTGCACCTGTTGCGGCAAGCGCGAAATCGCCTGCTGCACTTTGTTCTGCACCTGCACCTGCGCGATATCGGGGTCGATGCCCTTTTCGAACGTCGCCGAAATACTCACCTGGCCGCGCGAGCTGGAATTGGAGCTGAAATAAAGCAGCCCGTCGATTCCGGTCAGCTGCTGCTCGATGATCTGGGTGACGCTGTTTTCCAGCGTTTCCGCCGATGCGCCGGGATAATTGGCTCTGATGTTGACCTGAGGCGGGGCGACGTCGGGATATTGCTCGATCGGCAGGGTCAGGATCGCGCCGACGCCGGCCAGCATGATGATGATCGAGATCACCCAGGCAAAAATCGGCCGGTCGATGAAAATGCGGGAGATCATTGGCGGTTCAGCGCGCCGCGCCGGCGGGGGGCTTGCCGCCCCCACTGCGATCCTTGGGCGGGGCGAGGCGTTCAGGCGTGCCCGCCGGGACCGGCTTCACTTCGATCCCCAGCTTTGCCTTCACCGTGCCCTCGACGATGATCTTGTCACCCGCGTTCAACCCGCTTGTCACCACCCAATCGGCACCCAGCGTGCGTTCGGCGATTACCTTGCGCTGTACGACTTTGTTGCCGGGGCCAACCAGCAGCACCGTTGCGTTGCCGCGCGGATCACGTGCCAGCCCGCGCTGCGGCACCAGAAACGCCGTGTTCGAAATCGCCTGCGCAAATACTGTGCGCACGAACATGCCCGGCAGCAGCAAGTTCTGCGGATTGGGGAAGCGCGCACGCAAAGTAACGGTGCCGGTGCCCGGATCGACTGTGACTTCGGTGAATTCGACCGTGCCAGCATAGGCATAATCGCTGCCGTCTTCCAGCTTCAGCTTGACGCTCGCCGTAGTCGGTGCGGCATCGCCCTGCGCCAGTGATTTGCGCAGCGTCAGCAACTCCGCACTCGACTGGCGGATATCGACAAAGATCGGATCGAGTTTCTGGATCACCGATAGCGGCTCGGCCTGGTTCGTGGTCACCAGCGCGCCTTGCGTGAACAATGATCGACCGATTCGCCCGCTGATCGGCGCAGGAACGCGCGTGAAGCGCAGGTTGATCTGCGCGGTCGCCAGCTGTGCGCGTGACTGGGCGATGGCCGCCTGCGCCTGTCGCGACTGGGCCAGCGCATCGGTATATTCCTGCGCGCTGACAGCCTGCATCTCGGCGAGCGGCTTGAACCGATCGGCTTTGATCCGCGCGGCCTCTGCATTGGCCTGCGCACTTGCAAGATTGGCGCGCGCTTCGTCGCCCGCCGCCCGGTAAAGGCTGGGATCGATTTCATACAGCGTCTGCCCAGCGCGGACATAGCTGCCCTCGGTAAACAGTCGTCGCCGGATGATTCCGGATACCTGGGGACGCACTTCGGCAGTCTGATAAGCACTGGTGCGGCCGCTCAGATTGGCAATCACCGGCACGGCGCCGGGCTGCACCACGACATAGCCGACCTCGGGCATGCCGCCGCCGGGTCGTTTCGGTTTTTCCCCCACTCCGCATGCCGAAATCGCCAGGCACAATGCGCCCGGCAGGATGATCATGCGGGTTATGGACGAAACATAAGCAACTGGCATCATCGGCCCCGATTGCGGCCCGATGGCCTGCGATTGATTACCAGCGACCCCTAACGGAAAATGCCGCTGGTTGTTCCTGAATGATTACCACAATCGGAAAATCAAGCCGAATGCAATACCGCTGTTGGCCATCTTGATCCGCGTGGCGGGTGCGGGCAGTGGCACCCCATGAATAATCCGTTGCCAGGGAAGACGGACGCGAATTCGACATAGTTTTGCGACACATGGCTGATAGGGCGCCCCCATTCAGCCGTAAGGCCATTTGTGATTGGACCCCATGCGTATTTTACCGTTCGGCGCTTTTTTGCTCCTCTCCACATCGCCAATTGCCCTCCACGCCCAAGCCGTGCCCACCGCGCAGGCTGGTAACAACCGCAGTCAGGACACACAGGCTGCACCACCCGCCGATCAGGGTAGCGGTGACGAGGACATCATCGTGCGCGGCGCGCGCCAGCCAGGCGAAGTGGTCGGCGATATTCCGCCCGACCAGCAGCTGAGCCCGGCTGATATCCGCTCCTACGGCGTCAGCTCAGTCGCCGATCTGCTGACCGAGCTTTCTCCGCAAACCCGCAGCGGTCGCGGTGGTGGCGGCGCCCCAGTCGTGCTGCTGAACGGTCGACGCATTTCAGGCTTTGGCGAGATTCGCGATCTGCCGACCGAAGCGATCCTGCGCGTCGACATATTGCCCGAAGAAGTCGCCCTGAAGTACGGCTATCGCGCTGATCAACGCGTGATCAATTTCGTCCTGCGCCCACGCTTCCGCTCGGTGACGGTCGAGCTGGAAAGCCGATTTGCGACCGCCGGCGGCAGTGCCGAGCCTGAGGGCGAGTTCGACATTCTGAAAATCAACCAGGGCAAGCGAATCAACTTTCATGTCGATTATGCCGAACGGTCAGCGCTGACCGAGGCGGAACGCAACATCCGGTTCCAGCCGAATCTGTTCGCGGCTGCCGGCAATGTGATCGGTACCGCCGGGGCAGGGAGCGAGATTGATCCGCTGCTGAGCACGCGCGCTGGATCACGCGTGACGGTGGCGGGTGCCCCCGGCATTGCCGCCAGCCAGCCAGCGACGCTCAACGATTTCGCGGCCACCGCCAATATCGCCAACGTTACTGATCCCACCCCATTTCGCAGCCTGTTGCCCGCAACGCGCACTTTCGGGGCAAGCGGCACCTATGCCACCACCGTGTTCGGTGATGTCGGCGCGACCATCAATGCACAGCTTGGCGCGTCGGATAGCCGTCGGAAGCTCGGGCTGGCCGGGCTGAACCTTGTCCTCCCCACCGGCAATCCTTTTTCGCCCTTTTCGCGCGACGTTGGCGTCAATCGCGGGTTGATCGATGCGTTCACGCCGCTTGGCCAAACCAGCAATTCGGTCACCGGTCATCTTGGCCTGACGCTGAATGGCAATATCGGCAAATGGCAATGGTCGGTGATCAGCAATTACGACCGGGTCGACAGCGACACGCTGACCGATACCGGCATCGACGCGAGCGCCTTTCAGGCGCGGCTGCGTGCCAATGATCCGACCGCCAACCCGTTCGGTCCGCTGTCACCCGGCGGGTTCAACGCCCTTGCCGCGACTCGCGCATCATCGCAATCGAACCGCGCGGAGCTTGATGCGCTCGTCAACGGCACGGTGTTCACGCTGCCCGCCGGCAATGTCGCTGCCAGTTTCCGGGTAGGCGGAGATACCACCGATTTTTCGAGCGATTCGTTCCGCAACGGAGTCGCATTCAGTGGCCGAGTGTCGCGCGATATCGTCAATGGCCAGGCAAATATCGATGTGCCGTTGACCAGCCGGACCCGCGGTTTCCTGGCGCCTGTCGGTAATCTCTCCGCCAATTTCAACATCGCGTATGACGAGCTTTCGGATTTCGGCACGCTGCGCACGTTTGGGTACGGCCTGAACTGGTCGCCGATCGAGCAGGTCCGGATTATCGGTTCGGTCACTGATCAGGATGCAGCACCGACGCCGCAGCAGCTCGGCAATCCGCAGATCACCTCACCCAACGCGATCGTGTTCGATTTCGTGCGCGGCGAAAATGCGCTGGTGACGGTGATTTCCGGCGGCAACCCGGGGCTTCAGCGCGAAAACCGGCTCGTGAAGCGGTTGGGACTGACGCTAAAGCCACTGCGCGAAACCGATCTCGATCTGGTCGCCAGCTATGTCGATAGCAGGACGACGGGGGCGATCGCCGGTTTCCCGAGCACGACCGCGGCGATCGAAGCGGCGTTCCCCGATCGCTTCGTCCGCGACGGCGGTGGGCGCTTGCTGCAGATCGATCAGCGCCCGATCAATTTTGCCGAAACCAGCCGATCGGAGCTGCGGGTCGGGTTCAATTTCTCCAAACCGATCAAGTCGAAAATCCAGAAACAGATCGAGGCGTTTCGTGCGGGGACTGGCCCTAATCCTTTCGTCGGGCTCACCCCGCCGCGCGGCAGCGTGTTCGGGGATAATGCCGGGCCTGGCGGACCCGGTGGACCGGGCGGCGGCGTTGCGCGCGGTCAGGGCGGGCGTCCGCAAGGCGCGCCAGGCGCCCCGGGTGCAGGGCCGGGTGGCGGCGGACCGGGCGGTCCGCGCCAATTCGGCGGCGGTGGTGGCGGTCGCGGCGGGTTCGGCGGCGGGCAGGGTGGTGGCCGCCTGCAATTCGCGCTGTACGATACGATCCAGTTCACCAACCGCGTTCAGATCGGTGCGACGGGGCCAACGCTCGATCTGCTGAACGGCGATACAATCGGCAATGGTGGCGGGCAGCCTCGCCACGACGTCGAGGCGCAGGCAGGCTACAATAATAACGGCATCGGCCTGCGGTTCTCGGCCAACTGGCGCAGCCCAACGACGGTGGTCGGCGGGACGCCAGCCAATCCGGATACGCTCAACTTCTCGTCGCTGGCGACTGTCAACTTCCGGCTGTTCGCTGATCTCGGCCAACGGATCGATCTGCTGAAGAAATATCCGTGGATGCGCGGCATGCGGGTCGTCGTGTCGGTCGACAATCTCTTCAACGAACGCCAGCGCGTCACTGATGCGACCGGGGCGACCCCGATCAGCTATCAGCCCGCCTATCTCGATCCGCTCGGCCGGGCGGTGCGAATTTCGATCCGCAAGCTGATGTTCTGATCAACCGTCCGCCAGACATCCCAAGGCTGGTCACTGGTAATCGACCGGGTTTGCGCTAGAGGAGCATCGTCTGGCTGATGGGTTGCCGTTGCGCGACCGATACGAGGGATGGTTTTGGGATATGCGGATTACGATGATCGGCTCGGGCTATGTGGGCCTGGTTTCTGGCGCGTGCTTTTCGGATTTCGGGCATGACGTGATCTGCGTCGACAAGGATGCCAGCAAGATCGACGCACTGAAGGCAGGTCTCATGCCGATTTTCGAGCCCGGGCTCGACACGCTGGTGGCCGCCAACGTAAACGCCGGGCGGCTGACATTTACCACCGATCTGAAGTCCGCCGTCGACGGTGCCGATGCCATCTTCATCG
>CAZWAL010000167.1:0-6093 GCA_964631905.1 uncultured Stakelama sp. | reverse complement strand
TGCGCGAAATGACCGACAAGCTGAAGGAACACGGCGTCAAGGTGAAGTTCGCGATCCACCCGGTCGCGGGACGCATGCCCGGTCACATGAACGTGCTGCTCGCGGAAGCGAGCGTGCCCTATGATGATGTGTTCGAACTGGAAGACATTAACAGCGAATTCGCCCAGACCGACGTCGCCTTCATCATCGGCGCGAACGACGTGGTGAACCCCGCCGCCAAGACTGACAAGGGATCGCCGATCTACGGGATGCCCGTGTTCGACGTCGAAAAGGCCAAGACCGTACTGTTCATCAAGCGCTCGATGGGCGGGGTCGGCTATGCCGGCGTCGACAATGATGTGTTCTATATGGACAACACCATGATGCTGCTCGCCGATGCCAAGAAGATGGTCGAGGATATCGTCAAGGCGCTCGACTAAGGTTGTGCCATCGTCGTGCGTTTAGCGATGCAGCCATATCGGCGGCATTACGTGGCGCGGGTGATCAGTTACCGCCATTTTGGTGCAGTCAATGGGCCACGTCATACGTCAATTGCGTATGAAGGGTGCATCGTTGCTGGAGAATGGCCGTGCCCGATACCTGGACATCTGCCGATTATCGCCCCCAATCGAGCGTATTGCTGATCGCTGATCCCGGCATGCAGGCGCGCGCCGGGCAGGAAGCACTCGCGGTGGCGGGTGCCCGCATGATCGGTCCGATTGCTTTTGCCGATGCCGCGGCCGCGCTCGCCGATGCATCGACTATTGATGCGGTGCTGATCGAAGCTGGCGGTAGCCGAGCGCGTTCAGAGGGGCACGAGGCATTGGGCCATGCGCTTGACGCCGCATCGGACTGGCTGGCGACCAGCGACGCGGCGATCATCATCGTGTTCGACGATACCCAGATCGACGACGTGACGGCGCGGCTGCTGGTGGGCCGGGTCCAGCTGCTTTGCATGCCCACCGCGGCGGAGCGGGTGACGGCACTGGTGCTGGCGCTTGCCGGGCATGGCGAGACGGGTGCGCGCGGTCGCGTTCGTCAGGACGATGACGATCGTATCTATAGTGCGCAGCGGCTGAGCCAGTTGAATGCCGAGGTGGCACGGATCGCCGAAACGCTCGCCCGGCTGGCCAACGCAGAACCGCGTGATCCGTGGCCCGCGATGTTCGGCGATCGGGCGATGGCATATCGCGGCCCTGACGCGAGCGCCCCGTCGAGTGATGGCCAGGCGGTATCCGCCGGCGAAATCCGACAGGCGATCCGGGGTCGGCGGCTTCGCGATCAATATTTCGGTACGGGGCTGTTCGAGGATCCGGCCTGGGACATGCTGCTTGACCTGTGTGCCGCCGATCTGGAACGCGGGCGCGTATCGGTATCGAGCCTTTGCATCGCCGCCGCAGTCGCGCCCACAACCGCATTGCGCTGGATCAGCCGGATGACCGAGGCCGGGTTGTTCGAACGCGAAGCCGATCCGTTCGATCGCCGACGCGCCTATATGCAGCTTTCGGCCAAGGCCCGTGACGGAATGCATGAATATTGGCGTGCAGTGAAACGTGCCGGGACCATGATCGCCTAGGCATCGCGCTCCCGGCGCAGCCGGGGCTTGCGGAAGGCGGCTTGTTTTGGCACGAGGCGTTCTGCCCGTTACCGGGTCGGGCGATTAGCTCAGTTGGTAGAGCGTCTCGTTTACACCGAGAATGTCGGCGGTTCGAGCCCGTCATCGCCCACCATTTTTACCTTGCCGCCAATCTCACAGTGCTCTGACGAGCCGCACCACCTGCGCGATCCAGGCCGGGTCGGTGAGCACCTGTTGCCGAGTGCCTGCCCCGAGCGGGAGCAAATGGAGCTTGCCGGGGGTATCATCGGCATGGGGCGATTCCCGGCCGATCAACCGCCCGAACATGAACCGCCCGGCGGCACGCGGGACCAGTACGTCGCGGTTGAGTGCCTGGCCGAAGCGCGCGGGATCAAGCGTTTCACACCAGATCG
This sequence comes from uncultured Stakelama sp., assembly GCA_964631905.1. Classification (GTDB taxonomy): domain Bacteria; phylum Pseudomonadota; class Alphaproteobacteria; order Sphingomonadales; family Sphingomonadaceae; genus Sphingomonas. The sequence goes on along the minus strand of CAZWAL010000167.1, from coordinate 4,125 downwards.
AATCGCCCGCGCGGTAGTCGCCCAGGCTTGCCGAGACCGTGATGCCGATCATGCCTGGCGCTGGTGCTAACGGGGCGAGCACAGCGGGGTGCCGGGGCGCATGGGCACCATTGGCGTCGAGAATGGCGGCGACCGCGATATCGGGGCGATCGGGCAGAGCGACTAGATCGGCCGCGGTGACCCCCAGTGCATCGGCAATTCGGTTGAGCCAGCCAACCGATACTGTGCGCGTGCCGGTTTCGAGCCGACCGATCGTTTGAGCGGTAGTGGGCGGCACGCAGGCGCGCGCAACATCGTCGAGCGTCATGCCCTTGGCGCGGCGAACTTCGCGGATGGCGGTGATCATGGCGGCTCCTCAAAAATAACCGATATGGTTATTTACTTTCCTACAAAGCATCCGTTGTGGCAAGGCATTTCCGACTCGGGCCAGAGGGAGGCGATGGATGCGGCAGTTGGTGGAGCAGGAGATCGATCGGTTCGGCAGGCTTGGCGATCCGAAAGCGGATGCGCGGGCGCCCACACCAAGGCGGCGGAGTGTTACGATAAATCTAGCCGAATCCCCTCTTGCCTGGCTCGCCGCGCGCGGAATGGTCGATGCGCGGCAGTTCGAGGCCGGGGAAAGGCTCCGTGCTGATTATGAAACCGCGTCGATCGGCCGCAGCGTGACAATGCGGTGGGAAGCATCCCCCATCACCAAGGGCAGGCGCGGGGCGCCAGTGGCGGACGACCCGACATTGGCGCAACTATCCGCCAAGCGGCGTTTCGACGCTGCAATCGACTCTGCTGGGCCGGGGTTGAGCGACGTGCTGTGGCGGGTGGTATGCGCTGGCGAAGGCCTGCCGATGGCGGAAAAGGCGCTTGGCTGGCCCGCACGGGCGGGCAAACTGGTGTTGTGTCTCGCGCTCGATCGGGTGGCGGCGCATTATCAGCTGAAGTGATTGTGGCGTGTCGCGCCGCGGCATTACGACAGTAGCGATTTGCAACTCGCTGCGTTAAGCCTGTCCGCAAACAACGATACAAAAACAGGAGCGCAGCCATGATCGTTTACGGATCAACCATTTCGCCATTCGTTCGCAAGGTTATGGCATTCGCCGCCGAAAAAGGCCTTTCGCTGACGCTTGAGCCAGCCGGGTTGGGCCGTGGCGGCCCTGCTTTCGCCGAAGCCAGCCCGTTCGGTAAAATCCCCGGCTTTCGCGATCCCGGCGCCGATAACGGCAAGGATTTCTGCATTTCGGATTCGACCGCGATCTGCGCCTATCTCGAAGCGAAATATCCGGATGCCAATATGATCCCGAACGCACCGATCGCGCATGCCCGCACGATCTGGTTCGAAGAATTCGCTGATTCGATTTTCTTCGCGGTAGCCGCCAAGATTTTCTCGAACCGTTTCCTGCTGCCCAAGATGCTCAAACGCCCGTTCGATGAGGCGATCGCGGCCAACGCCGCGGATGTCGAACTGCCGCCATTGCTCGATTATCTGGAAGGGGTGATCCCGGCGAGCGGATTCCTGGTCGAGGACCGGATCACGCTGGCGGATATCTCCGTATGCAGCCCGTTCGTGAACCTCGATCACGCCAATCTGGTGATCGATCCGGCGCGCTGGCCGAAAACGGCAGCCTATGTCGCTGCGATCCTTGCGCGGCCCAGCTTCACGCCCATCGTGAGCGCCGAAAAGGCGCTCGTCGCCACATTCGCCTGATTCTTGTTTCTGCCGAACCTGGGGGATCGCTATGCTCAATTATGCCACCGTCGGATCGAACGACCTCGAAGCCGCTAAAGGCTTTTACGATCCGCTGCTCGAAACGATCGGGATGAAGACATTCTTCAATCACCCAAGCGGCGGGCGGCTTTACGGGCGACCGGGCAAGAGCCTGTTCGGCGTTCTGGGGCCGTATGACGGGAATGAAGCGACGATCGGCAACGGCACGCTGGCCGGATTCGGGCTGGAAAGCCGCGAAGCGGTGGCGGCTTTTCATGCCAAGGCGCTTGAGCTTGGGGCCACGAACGAAGGTGATCCAGGTCCGCGTGGCGGCGATAACTCGCCCGCCTATTTTGCCTATTTCCGCGATCTGGATGGCAACAAGCTGTGTGCCTATCATTTCCTGCCACCGCCCCCCAAATGAGGCGTGCGGACTTTTGCCGGTCCACACCCTATATCGCCGCTCATGCTGATCGATTTCATCAAATGTCACGGATCGGGGAATGATTTCCCGCTGATCGATGCGCGTGGAATGGCGCTGAACGATGCCGAATGGGCGGTCGTGGCACGGGCCTTGGCCAATCGTGCTGGTCCCGTTGGCGGCGATGGCATTCTGTTGCTAAGTAACGGTAATAAAACAACTTCTTTCGCGATGCGGATGTTCAATTCGGATGGTTCGGAAGCAGAGACCTGCCTGAATGGGTTGCGCTGCGTGGCGCGGGCGGGGTTCGAGGCAATGGGGCTCGACCGTGCAACGGTGCAGTTGAAAGCCAGCTCGGCCGATGTCGTGCGTGATCCCCCGCTCGCGCCGGGCGTGTTCACGATACGGGAAACCGCAGGGCCGGTCGATCTCGACGTGACCCACTGGCCACTCATGGGGGCGACCCGGCTTGTCGACGCGGTGGTGCCGGGCTTGCCGAGCGCGCGGTTGTTTACGGCGGTGGCGATCCCAAACCCGCATCTCATCAGCTTTGTCGATATGGTCGACGATGCCGAGCTGAGCGCGATCGGCGCGGTATGTGAGGCAGCGCCGGACTGGCTTCCCAACCGTGCCAATGTGTCATTCGTCGAGACGCGCGGGGGGGACCTGTTCGTGCGCACGTTTGAACGCGGCGTGGGCCTGACCAATAGCTGCGGCAGCGCCATGGCCGCATCCACCTATGCCGCCTGCCTGACCGGGCGGATCGAATTCGATGTGCCGCTGACGGTTTTCAATCGCGGCGGGATGGTGCGGGCATCCGCGACTCGCGATGGCATGGTGACGCTGTCAGGCAATGCGACCGTCGAGTGGCGGGGGACGATCGAGATCGATCTGGCAACCGGTGTGCTTGGTGCCTTGCGGGTGACCGAGCGCTTCGACGACGAAATTGCCGCATGGAATGCGGTGCTGGCGGGGATTGCCGCCGCCTAAGCGTTGCCTCCATCCAATCTCCACAATTGCCCCATGCAATCGCAAGGTCGGGGCTGGAGATTGCAGCGTTGATGCGCATGATGCGCGTGCCGCCTGAGGATGAGCGATGATGGAAGCGAGCCCGCCCCGACCTGCCGATAATACTCTGATTCTGATTGCGGAGGATGACGCCGATATCGCGCAGATCCTGACCGCGTATCTGGACCGGGAGGGGTATCGAACCGTGACGGCCAGCGATGGAGAGGTGGCGCTGATGCACCACCAGACCTTGCGCCCCGATCTGGTGCTGCTGGACGTGCAGATGCCGAAGATGGACGGAGTCGCGGTCCTGAGCGAAATCCGCAGGCGCGGCGGCACCCCCGTCATCATGGCCACTGCCCGGGCCGAGGATTTGGACAAGCTGCTCGCGCTGACCCTCGGAGCGGACGATTATGTCATCAAGCCGTTCAATCCGCTCGAAGTTGTTGCCAGGGTAAAGGCGGTACTGCGGCGGGTGCGCGGCGATACCGCGGCGGACCGGACAATCCGGGGGGGGCCGATCGAAATCGATCCGGAGGCCTATGTCGCGCGCATCGTGCAGGGCGATGTCAGGGTGACGCTTGACCTGACATTGACCGAATATCGCCTGCTCGCGCACCTGGCGCGCAACCCATCGCGTGTTTTCACGCGTGCGGCTTTGCTTGATGCGTGCCTGCCTGAGGGCGACGCGCTGGAACGAACGGTCGACAGTCATATGAGCAAGCTTCGACGTAAGCTCGAGGCGGCTGGTGCTGCAGGACTGTGCGCGGGTGTGCGCGGCATCGGGTATCGGCTGGAAGCGGCGTGAACTGGCGCGCGCGGGTTGGGAGGCGCTGGCTGCTGTCAACGCAGCTTGCGACCGTGCTGGCAGTATCGGTGCTGATTTGCGCGGCGATCATTATTACCGAAACCCAGATCTATGACATCTATGAACAATTGCGGGTCCTGAATTCGCTGTCCCCTGAAGCACGCAAGGCGGGCCAAGCGTTTGAAGCGG
>CAZWAL010000166.1:0-6186 GCA_964631905.1 uncultured Stakelama sp. | reverse complement strand
CGCAGCTCGTTCTTGTCGGAAAAGCCGATCGCGTGGACGACGAAATCGATCGTCGGCCATTCCTTTGCCAGTTCGGCAAAGGTGGTATCGAGCGCCGCCATGTCGGAAACGTCACAATCGAAAAGTCGCGCAACGCCAAGCTGCTCGGCCAGCGGACGCACCCGCTTTTCCATCGCTTCGCCCTGGTAACTGAAAGCCAGTTCGGCTCCCGCCTCACTCAGCTTCTTCGCGATCCCCCAAGCCAGCGAGCGATCATTAGCCAGCCCCATGATCAGCCCGCGCTTGCCTTGCATCAATTCCGTCACGCCCTCGTCGCCTCTCACTATCCCTCGATTGCAGCGTCCTTTACGCCTTCATCGTCCCCTTCCGCCAGTGCCGCGTTCAATTGCGCGCCGACGACCAGCCCGAGCCCGACCGTGAAGAAAAAGATCAGCGCAATCATCACGCCGGCAAGGCTGCCATAGGTCATGTCATAGCTCGTCAGATTGGCGAGGATGCCCGGCAACAATGCCGTCACCAGCAACCACCACCCTGCCGTCAGCGCAGCCCCCGGCCATTTGGGATATTTCCCATCGCGATATTGCCGGGGCGTCAGCGAATAAAAGACCATATAGAGCGCCACGAAGAGCGCCAGCGCCGGAGCAATGCGGGAGAGCGACACCATTGTCGCCGCGCTGGTGGCGAAGGGCATCACCCGCAAAATGAACTGTTCGACGGCGACGAGCGCGACCTGAAAGCTGAACGCGATCAACACCAGGATCAACGATGCGATCGTCAATCCCATCGACCAGAGCCGGTAATGCCAGAATGGCCGCACCGAATTCACCCCGTACGCGCGGCGCAGAATATCGCGGATTGTTTCGATGAAACTCGCGGTGGTCCACAACCCGACGATCGCCCCGAACCACAGGAGCGACCCTGACCGCGCCGCAAGCACATCGGCAATCGGCGTCTGCAGCACAGCGGCGACGCTGGGCGGCAAGGTGCGCAGGAACGCATCGACCGTGTGCAGCCCTTCATCGGTCCGCCCGAACAAGCGCGCGATGGCGGCGGCAACGATGAAGAACGGAAACAGTGTCAGCAGCGACAGATAGGCCAGATTGCCGGCATGGATGAAGCCATCGCTGAACACACCGATCGCAACGCGTTTCAGCACCTCGCGCACATAGCTGCCCGGGCGCATGAACGCGAAACGGCGATCAAGCTTCGGGGCCCTGCCCGGATGACGCCGCCGTTCCTCAGGCGATTCGGGCGAAATGTCCTGCACGAAAGATCAGACGTCCAGCTTGCCGCGCGGGTTCCATTTATCCTTGCCCGGCCAGCCCTGCACGAATTCGACGAGTGAATCGTCATCGACGGGCAGATCGACCATCAGCGTGACGAGCTGATCCCCACGCGGGCCGTTTGTGCCGGGGACTTTTCGATGAAAACCGCGGCCTTTCAGCCGCAGCACCTTGCCCGATGTCGATCCGCGCGGCACCGACAGCATCACTGCGCCCTCCACGGTTGGCACCTTCACCGACGCGCCCAGCACCGCCTCTGCCAGACTGATCGGCAAATCGAGCCGGACGTCATCGCCAACGCGCTCGAAAAAGCGGTGTGGCTGCACCTCAACGGTGACGATCGCATCGCCCGCGCCTCCGGGGCCGGGCTGACCCTTGCCCGCGAGTCGCATCTGCGTACCGCTTTCAACACCCGCGGGCAGTTTCAGATCGATCGTTTTGCCGTCGCCAAGCGTTATCCGCTGCGGCGCCAGCGTTGCAGCATCCGTAAAGGGCACTGCCAGCCTGTAAGGGATGTTCGCGCCCTTGGGGCTTGGCCGCCCGCCGAAGCCACCGGTAAAGCCGCCGCCACGCCTGCCGCCGAACAGCCCTTCGAAAATGTCGCCGAAATCGCTCGCGCCGCCACCTGCGCCGCCGAAATCGAAATTGGGCGCGGCACCACCTGCGCCCGGCCGAAACCCGCCCGCGCTGCCGCTCTGTCCAGGGTTGAAGCCAAAGGGCGACGCCGGATTGCCATCCCCGTCAATCTCGCCGCGATCGAACCGCGCGCGCTTGTCCTTGTCGCTCAACAGATCATAGGCGTTGGTGACGCGCGAAAAACGTTCGGACGCCTTGGGGTTATCCTTGTTACGATCAGGGTGCAGTTCCTTGGCGAGCTTGCGATAGGCTTTCTTAATATCGGCTTCGCTCGCCCCGCGCGGCACACCCAGCAATTGATACGGATCGGCCATCTGGTTCCTGCTGTATTGGACTAATACGCCCTATTTGGGGGATGTGGCCGACAAGCGCAAATGATGGCGGCAGGATTTTCGCTTCAGACGAGCGGTTCGGCGGGTGCCACGTCAACGCTGACCTTCAGCTTCTGCGCGCCCGAGCCGAGCACGATCCCATCGATCGGCGCGATTTCGGCATAGTCCCGGCCGATGGCCATGATGATGTGGTCGCCCGCCATCCAGATGCCGTTGGTGGGATCAACCCCCACCCAGCCAATCCGATCACCGCACCAGAGCAGCACCCAGGCATGGGTGGCGTCGGCCCCCACCAGTCGCTCCATCCCCGGTGGCGGGATCGTTCGGATATAACCCGATGCATAGGCCGCGGGCAGCCCGGCGGCGCGGAGGCCGGTGATCATGATCTGCGCGAAATCCTGGCAAACGCCGCCGCGCTTCATAAAAGCCTCGCGCGGGGGGGTATCGACCAGCGTCGCGGTCGGATCGAATTCGAATTCGCGCTGGATACGCTGGGCAAGTGCAATTGCCGCCTCGAGCGCCGGGCGATCGGGGGTGAGTTCTTCTGCACACCAGGCTGCAATATCCCGATCGAGCGGGATCAACGGCGACGGATAGAGATACGCGCTCGGGCCCGCGGGCGAGCCATCACGGCTGGCGCGTGCCGCAAGGGCAACTTCCGCCAGCGTTGGATCATCGGGACTCGGCACCGGGATCAGCCGGTCGACCGTCACGCGCGACACACTGTCGATCGTGAGATAGCGAACCGGCTCTTCCACGGTCAGCCGAACGACATTGGCAAGCCCCGCTTCGGCGCGCGCCGGCGCGATCCGCCCGGCGGGGCTGATCGTCAGCTGGTAATCATCGAGCGTTTGCCCCGACCAGATGATCGGCTTCAAGCGCAGGTTGCAGCGCGCAAAACGCACCTGGGTGCCGTAATCGAAGCGCGTTACATGGCGGATGGTGTAAATCATGCAAGCGTAAGGCCGCCCGCACGCAGTGGTTCCCCCCCTTGCAGGAAATATCGCCGCGCCACCAATTCGGACAGCTGACGCAACCGACGCTCAATGTCACACAGCGTGGCATCATCAAGGGTGGCGGCAGTGGCGGTGGCGATCAATGCGGACAGCGCCGTCGCTTCCGCCTGTTGCGGCTCGGCCATGCCGTCATCCGCCAGCACGGGCAGCTCTCGCAAATGCTGGCAGATGGTCGCCACCTGATAGGCGATCGCCCGCGGATTGCCGGGATCGAGCGCGACGAGATCGACCACGGCGGCGGGCGCCAACTCCCCCAGATAACGCTGCCGATAGCTGATCTGGCTGTCCGCCACGTCGAGCAGGGTCGACAAATCGTCAGCAGTTGCGTTGGCGCAGCCGAACACGCGCACCGCGCGGGCTACCGCCGTTGCGCGTTCGATCCGGCGGCCGAGATCGTGGAAGCGCCAGGCATCGGTGCGTCCCATATGTTCGGTCGACAAGCCAGCGAGTGCCGCAAAACGCCGCTGCAGTGACCCCGCTCGATCGAGCAACGCGCCGCCATTGGGGGCAGGCGCATCGAGCAGCCGGATCATGTCCGCCGAAAGCCGATCGCGCGATCCGGCGCCGATCGCGCGCGCGCTGCGGTTGATCGCGCGCACGCTGTTCCAGCCCCCATCGCCCGCTTCCATCGCGGTGCGGGCAAGCGCGATCAGATCGGTCCGGCGCAGGCTGGGCGGGCGCGGGGCCGCTCCATCCTCGACGATCATGCCGACCAGCCGAGCGATCGTTTCCGGCGCAAGCGCCGCGCCCGCATCAGCAGTGATCGAATTGCCCAACATCACGCGGATGATCGAGAGCAGCGCCTCACCGCGTTCCAGATAGCGCCCGAGCCAGAAGAAGTTATCTGCAACACGGCTGGGTAAGGTGCCGGGGTTGCGGCGAATCTGGACCGAACTCGAATCAGGCAGGAGCGATACCGGCGCGACCGGGGTGCCGCCGTAAATGGCGACATCGGCGGACCAGTTGCCCTCCCCCATCACCGATGCGCGCATATCGGGATGCTCGCCGATCCGGGCGAAACCGCCGGGCATGACCGTCCAGCCGCCATCGGCCCCGCGGGCGGCAAAGACGCGTAACGTGAACGGGCGCGGCACCAGTCGATCCTCGGCCACCACCGGCATCGTCGACAGGCGGACATTTTCCTGGCCGACATAATCCTGCGGTCGGCGGACCATATCGTCGAGCAACGCGGCCCGCGCATCGGGCGACAGGTCGCCGATCATCACGGCCTTTCCCCCAGGCAGACCAAGCGGTGCTGCTGAAAAAGCCGGGGAGATCAGCAATGAATCGAGATGCGCCGCGACATGCGTTTGAGCGGATTCCTGCCCGCACCACCAGGTGGCGATGTTGGGAATTTTGAGTGGTTCGCCCAGCAGTTCGCGGGCGAGGCGCGGCATGAATGCTTCGAAAGCCGGGCTTTCGAGCACCGCCGAGCCGGGGGCGTTGCTGACCACGACATTGCCTGCGACCATCGCATCGATCAGCCCGGCGACCCCGATCGTGGAGTGCGAATCGAACGCCAGTGGATCAAGCAGTCGCGGGTCGATCCGCCGCCACACCGCATCGACCCGCTTCAGCCCAGCGATGGTCCGGATGTAGAGCTTGTCCTCCAGCACCGCGAGATCGGCACCCTCGACCAGCAACAGCCCGAGATAGCGGGCGAGATGGGCTTGTTCGGTGTAACTGGGGTTATAACGACCCGGCGTCAGCAAGCCGATTCGCGGATCACTGCGCTTGCACGCCGCCGCCAGCCCGGCGCGAAAGGCCGCGAAAAAGGGCGCGTGACGCTGAATATTGAGGCGCGTCTGCAAGCCACCCAGGGTGCGCGACACGGCGAGCCGGTTTTCGAGCGCATAGCCGGCACCAGCAGGCGCGCGGAGATGATCGGCCAGCACCCGCCATTCGCCGCCAGGGCTGCGCCCCAGATCCATCGCCACGAAATGCAGATGATGCCCGCCGGGGGGTGCAAGACCCACCAGGGGCCGCAGGAAAAACGGGCTGCCATTGACGAGCGCGGCGGGGATCGATCCGCTCGAGGTCAGATTGCCCGCGCCGTACAGATCAGCAAGGATCATTTCCATCAACGCGGCGCGTTGCACTACGCCCTCGGCAATGCCCGCCCATTCGGCTTCATCGATCAGCAGCGGCACGGGCGAAACCGGCCATGGCCGTTCCTCGCTTTCGCCGATGATTCGAAATCCGGTGCCGATGTCCTCGGCCTGGCGCTGTACCCGTTCGCGGGCATGGCCAAGATCGTCGCCGACGGCGCCTGCCAGTTCCTCCAGCACGGTTGCCCAAGGCGCCCCACCGGCGCACATCACATCGCCTGCCGTCAGATCGCGACAATAATCGGCAATCCAGCGCGCGGCATGCGTAGCGGGATCGATTAGGTCGCTCGACACGGTTGCCATCAGTTGGTCATGCCCGGGCTGGTCTTTGTGCCGGGATGCCCCGGGGGATGAACTGTGCTGTTACCGCCACGGATGCCCCCTTGGTTTGCCAAAAGGCATCGTCACCACAATCAATGCAGCCGCGCAACCGCCAAGCGACCTTTGCCCCCAACAGCTTCATGGGTGACGGTTGGCGAGCCAGAGGATAAGGCCCCTTCATGACGACTGATCCATTTAGCCTGTTTGACGCCTGGTATGCCGAGGCCCGCACCAGCGAGATCAATGATTCCAACGCGATGGCACTCGCCACCAGCGATGCGCAGGGGCGAATTGGGGTACGGATGGTGCTGTTGAAAGGGCATGGGCCCGACGGTTTCGTTTTCTACACCAATCAGGAAGGCCGAAAGGCTGCCGACATCACTGCCAATCCGCAGGTTGCTTTGCTGTTTCACTGGAAATCACTGCGTCGTCAGGTGCGGATCGAGGGTTCGGTCGGCACAGTGAGCGCCGCCGAAGCCGATGCCTATTT
>CAZWAL010000165.1:0-6198 GCA_964631905.1 uncultured Stakelama sp. | reverse complement strand
CGGATTCGCAAGTTCGATCCGTATCTGAATGTCGATCCGGGGACGATGTCTCCCTATCAGCACGGCGAAGTCTATGTGACGGATGACGGGGCGGAGACTGACCTCGATCTCGGCCATTATGAGCGATTCACCGGCGTGCCGAGCCGTCAGTCGGACAATATCACCTCCGGCCGTATCTACCAGACGATCATCCAGCGCGAACGCCGCGGGGATTATCTGGGTGCGACTGTACAGGTAATTCCGCACGTTACCGATGCGATCAAGGCCTTTGCGCAGGCGGATACCGACGATGTCGATTTCGTGCTGTGCGAAATTGGCGGCACGGTGGGCGATATCGAGTCGCTGCCCTTCATCGAGGCGATCCGACAGCTCCGCAACGATCTCGGGCGCGGCCAGTCGGTCAGCATCCATGTGACGCTGGTGCCGTATATCGCGGCGGCAGGCGAGCTCAAAACCAAGCCGACCCAGCATTCGGTGCGCGAACTGGCGGCGCTCGGCGTGCAGCCCGATGTGCTGGTGTGCCGGTGCGAACATCCGCTCCCCGACAGCGACCGCGCCAAGATCGCGCTGTTCTGCAACGTCCGCAAGGAAGCGGTCATCCCCGCGCTCGATGCGTCGAGCATCTATGCCGTACCGATGCAATATCATGCCGAGGGGCTGGATTCTGAGGTGCTTCGCGCGTTCGGGATCGAACCCGGCAGCACGCCCGATCTGTCGCGCTGGATCAATATCGTCGATCGCCTGACCAATCCCGAAGGCGAAGTGACCGTCGGCGTGGTCGGCAAATATGTCGGGCTGCAGGATGCGTATAAGTCGCTCAACGAAGCGCTGGTGCATGGCGGCATCGCCAATCGGGTGAAGGTCAATATCGAATGGATCGATGCCGAACTGTTCGAACAGCCCGATAGCGATGTCGCCGCGCGGCTTGAGCCGCTGCACGCGATCCTCGTTCCCGGTGCGTTCGGCGAACGCGGCGCGGAGGGCAAGATCGCCAGCGTCCGCTTCGCGCGGGAGCGGGAGATTCCGTATTTCGGCATCTGTTTCGGGATGCAGATGGCGTGCGTCGAGGGTGCGCGTGATCTGGGGGGCATTGCGGCGGCCAGCTCGACCGAGTTCGGTCCCACCAGCGAACCCGAGGTCGGCATGATTACCGAATGGATGTCCGCCGATGGTATCCAGAAGCGTGAGGAAGGCGGCGATCTGGGCGGGACGATGCGGCTGGGGGCCTATCCCGCCAAGCTTGACGGCAACAGCGTTGTCTCATCGATCTATGGCACCGCAGAAATCAGCGAACGCCATCGCCATCGCTATGAGGTCAACACCGGCTACCGCGACGTGCTCGAAAAGGGCGGGCTGGTGTTTTCGGGCATGTCACCCGACGGGATGCTGCCTGAAATCGTCGAGCGGCCCGATCATCCCTGGTTCGTCGGCGTGCAGTTCCACCCCGAACTGAAGAGCAAGCCTTTCGATCCACACCCACTGTTTGCGAGCTTCATCGAGGCGGCGGTGCGGCAGAGCCGGCTGGTCTAGGCCGCCGCGGGCGGAACAGGCAGCGCAAGGCGGCGTTCATCGGGCTTGGTCTCTTGTGGGAGGCTATCCCGATTACCGGAACCCCGCCATGTCCCCCGTTACCTCCTTTGCAGCGTCGAGCAGAACCGATCGGGTGCGGGCCGGGATTGCTGCCGTCATTGTGCAAGCGGCACTCGGTTATGCCTTGATTACCGGGCTGGTGGTGCGCTTTCCCGAAACGGTGCCCGATGCGCTGAAGCTGTTCGCCGTCAAGCCGCCACCGCCGCCGGCAAAGGAACCTGTAACCCCGCCTCGTGAAACGGTGTCGCGACCCCAGGGTGCTGCATCGCCCCCGAATTTGCGCGCCACAGCAACCCCTATCGTGGTGCCGCCGCCCGTCGTACTGATCCCCGTGCCGCCACAGGTGATCGTATCGGAAAAGGCGAATATCGGCACAGCGCCAATATCCGGCGCGTCGACGATCGTCGGACCGGGCACCGGCAGCGGCGGGCAGGGCGATGGCACCGGCAGTGGTGGTGCAGGCGATGGCGACGGCAGCGGCAGCGGCGCGCCGCTACGCCAGATTGCGGGGCGGATCACGGGCAATGATTATCCCCGCCGACCGTTCGAAGCCGGCATCGGCGGCACCTTGTTCGTGCGCTACGTCGTCGGCGTGCGGGGTCGCGTGACCGATTGCACCGTCACCCGCTCAAGCGGCAATGCCGAGCTCGATGCAGCGACATGCCGCCTAATCACCGAGCGCTTCCGCTTCAAACCGCGTCGGAACGCGGCAGGCAAGCCAGTGCCTGCGGTGATTACTGAGGATCACACCTGGGTGGTGGATCGACCGACTAGCCCGCCGATCGAGCGTGGCTAATGTCTGGTAATGGTTCTCAGTCGACTTTGGGGGGGCAGGAGCGTGAATGCAGGTTGTTAATCGACGCACAGAAATGAAGTGGCGATCTTGCCTCGACGAACCTCTGCAAAGCAGCCGAAAGTGTGGTTTGTCGCCTCGCATTTACCCACGGCCGCTTTGCCAATTCGAGGGGGCTTATCGCCTTCCCAGTCATCGGCGAGGCAGCGACCCTCGCAGGTGCTGCTGTCGAGGCAACGCTTGCCAGCATCTTTCGTGGGGATCACACAGGCCGGAATCTGGCCCAGACCAACTTTTTCGATTGTCCCGTGGGATGCTTGGCATTGGTCTACCGGCGGCATGGCCAACGAAGAATCAGATGGCTCTGGGCCTTCTATTTGTTGGCATCCCGCAAGGAAAGCCGCCAGCGCCAGAGATAAGAAAGAGCCCCGCATTCCCGTAATGTGCACGTTAACTTAAATATTCGCAACGACGACCAATCCAGTCGCCGAATTGCGGCCTCCACCATCCCCAACAACAAAAAGGGCACCCGGCGCGAACGCCGAATGCCCCAATTACAATCAACGGAACGATTACGCCGCCTTCGCCTCGACTGATTCGATCGCGGCGAGCGGGGCGCCCGTCTTGATCGCAACCGTCTTCGGCTTCATCGCCTCCGGCACTTCGCGGACCAGATCGATGGTCAGCAGGCCGTCGTTCAGCCGCGCATCGTCCACCCGGACGAAATCGGCGAGTTCGAAGCGGCGCTCAAAGCTGCGGTTGGCGATGCCAAGGTGCAGGAACGCGCCGGTCGAGCTGGCGTTTTCGTCCTTCTTGCCCTTCACCAGCAACAGGTTCTGCTGCGCGGTAATCTCGATATCGTCGCGCGCGAAACCGGCGACGGCGAGCGTGATCCGGTAGCGATCCTCGCCGAGCCGTTCGAGATTGAAGGGCGGGTAGTTTTCCGTCGTCGCCTGCCGCGCGCTGGCTTCGAGCATGTCGAACAGCCGGTCGAAACCGATCGCGGAACGGCGATAGGGGGTCAAATCAAACTGACGCATTTTCAAATCCTCCAATGAGCAATGTTGAACGTCCATGTCGGTGCCCGCTCATGCGCGACACCGGATGCCGCACGGCCCGTTTGGCACCGTGCGGGCGCTGATTTGGGGCGTCCTGGCGCAGCGTCAAGACCCGCAATGGCGAAAATCTGCGCCGATATAGTTTGGCTTTTGAGGGGGATAGTTTTGGCGGCGTGAATTCCCATCAATTCAGTAGGCATTATGCACCGACTCGAATTGGTGATAGTCGAAAAAGAGGGGACATCATGCTCGCGCACCTACCCATTTTGCTGCTCGCTCAAACGGCACAAGCCGATTCCGCATCGGCAGCGGCACCACAGGATCAAGCGCCAACGACGCAGGAGACCAGCGAAGAGGGCCGCCTTGGTACCGCCCAGCAGGGAAGTGGTGATATCGTCGTCAGTGCCCGTCGCCGCAATGAAACCGCGCAGCGTGTGCCGATCGCCATTTCGGTGATTGGTGGTCAGGCACTTGCCGAGACCGGCACCTACAACGTCAATCGGCTGACCCAGCTGCAGCCGACGCTGCAATTCTATTCAACCAACCCGCGCAATTCCGCCGCCAACATCCGCGGGCTCGGCGCGCCGTTCGGCCTGACGAATGACGGGATCGAACAGGGCGTCGGCATCTATGTCGACCAAGTCTATTACAGCCGGATCGCATCGGCCAGTTTCGACTTTACCGATACGGAGCGGATCGAGGTGCTGCGCGGGCCGCAGGGCACGCTGTACGGCAAGAACACCACGGCCGGCGCAATCAACCTCACCACCCGCAAGCCGAGCTTTTCGCCCGAAGCGCGGGTCGAGCTCACCGGCGGCAATTATGATTTCTTCCAGGGCAAGGCATCGGTCTCCGGCCCGCTGATCGATGATCGCCTCGCGGTGCGGCTGTCGACATCGATCACGACACGGCGGGGCACGATCTTCAACGTCCGCCAGAACGAGTTCCAGAACAGCCAGGATAACCAGAGCTTTCGCGGCCAGCTGTTTTTCCAGGCGACCGACAACCTCGACCTGACGCTGTTCGGTGATTACAACCGGCAGAATCCCCGCTGCTGCGTGCAATATTACACCCGCGTCGGCACCACGCAGCGACCGCTCAACCGGCAATATGCGGCACTGACGGCGGCCTTCAACTATGCGGTGCCGTCGACCAATCCGTTCGACCGGATTACCGATGTCGATTCGCCGTTGCAGGCAAAGCAGGAACTCGGCGGTACGTCGCTGCTGGCGAACTGGGACCTCGGTGGCAGCACGCTGACGTCGATTTCGGCCTATCGCTTCTGGGATTGGCAGCCATCGAACGATCGTGACTTTATCGGCCTGGCGATCACCCCGGTTTCCGCCAACCCGTCGCAGCAATATCAGGTGACGCAGGAGCTTCGCCTGGCGTCGAACGGCAGCAACCGGCTCGATTACGTGGTCGGTGCGTTCTATTTCTACCAGAGCATCGACACGCAGGGGCGGCAGGTTCAGGGGTCGGCTGCGAGCCGTTTCCTTCTCAACCCGACCAGCGCGAATGCAAATAATCCGGCCGTCCTCAACGGCCTGACAGCAACCAATACGATCGGCTTCACCAACACCAGCGCGGCGGCATTCGGCAAGCTGACCTGGCATGTGACGGACAAGCTGCAGATCGCGCCCGGTTTGCGGGTCAATTATGACCAGAAATCGGGATCTTATGTCTCCGTCGTGACGACGGGCACCGGCAGCACCACGCTGAACGCCGATCAGCGCGGGGTGCTGGCACCGCAAAGCTATCAGCCGCGCTTCAGCGATGTGAACGTCTCGGGCGACATTACGCTGTCTTATCAGGCCACTGCCGACGTGCTTGCCTATGCGACCTATGCCCGCAGCTATAAATCGGGCGGAATCAATCTGGCAGGCTTGCCGCTCGACGCGAACAACAACCCGATTCTGGCATCGGCGACGGTGAAACCCGAACAGGTCACGCACTACGAGCTGGGGTTGAAAACGCAGTTTCTCGATCGGCGCGCGACCGTAAATC
Source organism: uncultured Stakelama sp. (assembly GCA_964631905.1). GTDB lineage: Bacteria > Pseudomonadota > Alphaproteobacteria > Sphingomonadales > Sphingomonadaceae > Sphingomonas. Next base: position 750 of record CAZWAL010000165.1, on the reverse strand, counting down.
TCTCCGCATTCTGGACCGAGATCGAGGACTATCAGGCGACTGTCACCAATGGGCAGCTCGGCGTGCTGCGCGGTTACCTCGCCAATGCGGATAAGGTGCGGACGCGCGGGATCGAAGTCGATTCGGCCTTCCGCCCGACAGCGCGGCTGAGTCTTTACGCCAATGCGGCGTTCACCGATGCGCGTTACATCCGCTTCGTCGATGCACCGTGCCCGCCCGAACTATCGGGTGGTGCAGCTGCGACTGCCGCCAATCCGGCTAGCCGGCCGGCAACACCCGGCGGATTCAGCCCCGCCAATTGCAACATTTCGGGCCAGCGATTGCCGGGCATTTCGAAATGGGCATTGTCATACGGCGCTGAGTATAACGTGCCGGTGCGGATCGCGGGACAGGCTAGCCAATTCTATATCGGCTATGACGGCAGCTATCGGTCGGATTTCTCGTCCAACCCTTCACGCTCGATTTTCACGGACGTTGCGGGATATGCGATCAGCAATTTCCGGATCGGCGTGAAGGCGCGGGACAACTGGAATGTCTTCGGTTGGGTCCGAAATGCCTTTGATCAGAATTACTTCGAGCTATTGGCGCTGCAATCGGGCAATACGGGATTGATCGTTGGTCAACCCGGCGATCCGCGCACCTTTGGCGCGACGATTGCGAAGAGCTTCTGACCGAGAACGCGAAACGCCCGGGCTGTTGCCAGCCCGGGCGCCTGCGTGACGATCGCTCGTCAGCCCCCTAATTTGCTGT
>CAZWAL010000164.1:0-6228 GCA_964631905.1 uncultured Stakelama sp. | reverse complement strand
ATCAACAGCACCAGCACGACGGTGCCGACAAGGACATGGTTGGAGCGCGTTTCCATCAGTGAGCAGTCCCTGACTTGGCCTGTGCTTCTGCTGCCGCCTCAGCGCGGCGATCGGCACTTTCCCGTGTTCCGGTCGCAGCGCGTCCGCGCGGACCGTTGAAATATTCCTGGATCCACGGATGGTCCAGCGCGAGCAATTCATCGATCGTCCCAACCGCGATCACGCGTTTGTCCGCCAGCACGGCCACCCGGTCGCAAATGGCATAAAGCGTATCGAGATCATGGGTGATCAGGAAAACCGTCAACCCCATCGTCCGTTGCAGCGATTTGGTGAGATCGTCGAACGCTGCCGCCCCGATCGGGTCGAGGCCAGCGGTTGGCTCGTCAAGAAACAGCAATTCGGGATCGAGCGCCAGCGCGCGCGCCAGACCCGCGCGCTTGCGCATGCCGCCCGAAAGCTCAGCGGGGAATTTGGGGCCAGCCTCGGCGGGCAGGCCCGTCATCACGACCTTGTAGGCGGCGATTTCATCGAGCAGACCCTGGTCGATCTTGCCGTAGAATTCGCGCAAGGGCAGCTGGACATTCTCCGCGACAGTCAGCGTCGAAAACAGCGCGCCGCCCTGAAACAACACGCCCCAGCGCCGCCGGATTTCGATCGTCTCGCTCTCATCGCGATCGATGGTCGATTCGCCGAACACCTTCACGTCGCCCTCATCGGGCGTTTGCAGCCCGATAATCGATCGCATGAGCACCGATTTGCCGGTGCCCGATCCACCGACCACGCCAAAAATCTCGCCGCGCCGAACCTGCAGATCGAGCCCGTCATGGACGATCTGATCGCCAAAGCTCGTCTTCAGTCCTTTGACTGAAATAATCACATCGCCGGCCATCAGTTCCACCCGATCCAGGTGAAGAACACGGCGAAAAACGCATCGAGCACGATGACGAGGAAAATCGCCTGCACCACCGCCGCGGTCGTGCGCTGGCCGACCTGTTCGGCGTCGGATTCGACCTGCATACCCTGAAAGCACCCCGCGATCGCGATGATCGCGCCGAAGACGGGTGCCTTGACCAGGCCGATATACAGATCGGTAATCGGCACGACTTCACGCAATCGCTGGATGAAGGTGACGGGCGGGATATCGAGCGAGATCCAGCACAAAAGGCCGCCGCCGATGATCGCCACGACCGAAGCGTAAAAGCCGAGCAAAGGCATCATCAACACGGCCGCCAGCAGGCGCGGCAGCACCAGCGCTTCCATCGGCGATACGCCGATCGTGCGCATCGCATCGATTTCCTCGGTCAGCTTCATCGTGCCGATCTGCGCCGCAAAGGCAGAGCCAGAACGCCCGGCGACCATGATCGCCGTCATCAGCACGCCGAGTTCGCGCAGCGTAATGCGGCCGACCAGGTTGATGGTAAACACTTCCGCGCCGAACTGGCGTAGCTGCACAGCGCCTTGCTGGGCGATGACCAGTCCGATCAGAAAACTCATCAGGCCGATAATGCCAAGCGCGGATACGCCGACGACCTCGAAACGCTGGACCGTGGCGTTGAACCGAAAGCGACGCGGGTGCACGACGACGTTGAACAGCGCGATCATCGTCGCGCCGAAAAAGCCGAGCAGGCCGTACATCGTTTTGAACGACGTCATCACTGCCGCGCCGATTTCGCCCAGCACACGCACCAGCGGACCGGCCGCTTCCGGCCGCATCGCGACTTGCTGATCGGCGGCAGACACCTGATCGAGCAGGTGCTTGGCATCGGCGCTAAGCCCCTCAACCCGCGCCTTATGCTCGGCGGCAAAGCGATAGATCAGCCACGCCCCGACGGTATCGATCCGTTCGACCTTGCTCATATCGAGCCGATCGACCTTGCCCTCGAAGTCACGCAAGCGATTGGGAAAATCACCGAGCTTGGCCAGCGACAGGCTGCCGCTAAAGCGCAGCGTGTCGGCACCGCCGACATTTTCATGCGAAAATTCAGCCATGGTGCCCATCACACCCATCTTTGCTGCAAATGCGCTGGATCGGCAAGGCGGTAGCTGTCTATTGTTGAGACATGCAGCGGCTGGCGATTTATGACATGGACAAGACGATCACACGCGCTGCGACCTGGACGCCGTTCCTGCGTCATGCCGTGCGCGCGCGCGCGCCGTGGCGGGCGGCATTGCTGCCGATCCTTGCAGGGGTAGGGGTCGGTTACTGGGCGGGGATCGGAAACCGCGCGACGCTGAAGGAAAATGCGCAGCGCCTCATGCTGGGCGGCACCGTCGCCGCGCCCGTGCTTGCGGGGCTGGCGGATGATTTTGCCGCTGCGTTGATGGAAACGGGCATCTACCCCGCCGCAATCGCCCGCATCGCTGAGGACCGGGCAGCGGGCTACCGGCTGGTTCTCGCGACCGCATCGTTTGATTTCTATGTGCAGGCGATTGCCGCTCGCCTTGACTTCGATGCCGTCATCGCCACCCGATCCGTAGCGGATGTCAGGGGCGGCGTGCGCGCGCAAATCGCGGGCAATAATTGCTATGGCGCGGCCAAGCTGCAGATGATCGAGGCCTGGCTGGCCGCGCAGGGCATCGCCCGCGACGCAGCGCATATCCGCTTTTATTCGGATCATGTGTCTGACGCGCCGACGCTCGACTGGGCTGATGAAGCCTTTGCCGTCAACCCGCACCCACCGCTTCGCGCGCTGGCGGCGAAAGCGGGCTGGCCGATTCTCGACTGGCGACATGGCGACGGTGCCACTGGGTAAAAACCTCGAACAGCCGGCGCTCACAACAAAATGTCGACGCTGTGGATCACCAGCCCAACCAGCCCGCCGACGATCGTGCCGTTGATTCGGATGAACTGCAGGTCACGGCCAACGGCATTTTCGACGCGGCGGGTGATCGTTTGCGCATCCCAGCTGCGGATCGTTTCCGATACCAGCCGGACGATGGCATCGCCATAATCGGCGGCGGTGCCAACGGCTGCGCGGCGGACGAAACGGTTGATGGTTGCGCGCAACCGTGCATCTTCCTGCAGCGTGGTGCCCAGTTGCTGCAGCGCCTCTCCCAGCTTGCCGTGCCGCCCGGCGCTCGGGTCACGCGCGATCCGTAGCATCGCCTGACGTGCCGATTCCCACAGCCCGTCGAGCCAGTTCTGCATCGCGGGATTATCGATGATTTCCAGCTTCAGCGCCTCGACGCGCAGTCGCATCGCATCGTCGAACTGCAAGTCAAAGGCGAGCTTGGCCAGCCCTTCCTCGGCCTTAGCGCGCAGCGGGTGGCCGGGATCATCGGCCATGTCGACCAGCATCTGATCAAGCCCGTCGATGATCTTGTTCGCCAGCGTCTCGTCCAGCCCGGTCCAGCGCATGATTGATCCGGCGCGTTCGTGCACCATCGCGCGGATGATATGCTCGTTGGCCGACAGCGTCTGCCCCGCCCAGCGGATGATGCCGTTCAGCAATGGCAGATGCCGGTCCTTCAGCATCGCCGCGTCGAGCGCCTGCCCGAGCAACGGGGCGATATCGAGCGCGCGCAACCGCTGGCCGATCGTGTGCTTCACCATCCCGCCGAGCCGCTTCTGATCGAAAGCTTCGAGCACATCGGCGGCCAGTCGCCCGGCACCGCGGCGCAACCGCCCATCGCCCGATGAGGGGCTGGCGAGCCAACGCCCGGCCGATGAGGCGAGGTCTAGCCGCCGCATCCGCCGCGCAACAACACCGGGGACCAGAAAGTTATCGCGAAGGAACGCGGCGAGATTGTCGCCGATCCGGTCCTTGTTGCGCGGGATGATCGCGGTGTGGGGGATCGGCAAACCAAGCGGGTGGCGGAACAGCGCGGTGACCGCGAACCAGTCGGCCAGCCCGCCCACCATTGCCGCTTCGGCAAAGGCGCGGACGAAACCGAATGCGGGATGCATATCGTCAAGCGCCCGCGCGGTCAGGAACACCACCGCCATCGCCACCAGCAGCCCGGTTGCGGTCGCCCGCATCCGGATCAGTGCAGGCGGGGTTGCCTGATCCGGGCGGGCGGGGCGGGTGAACAGGTTCATCACCTGCCCAATCCCCCACCGTCCGGATGGTTCATCCTGCCGATCAGTCGCCCCGTCTCAAGCCCTGCCTCTGGCCATGTCCCTGGCGCTGTCGCGTGCCTGTTCACGTGCCGATCATTCGGCAGGCTGTGGCTCGCCATCACCGGGGCGGTAACCGATCGGGCGTGGACCGTCCGGCTTGATATCGATCACCGGCACGCCGTCGTCACCTTCCTTATAGGTCAGCAGGCGGCGGCCAAGCCGTGGGCCGATCCATTCCTCAATGCCCACCGCGATGCTGAACCCGGCGGGAACGATCACCAGCGTCAGCAATGTCGACAGGATCAACCCGCCGATCACCGTCACGCCCATTGGCGCGCGGAAGCTGCCATCGCCTGTCAGCGACAGCGCAATCGGCACCATGCCTGCGACCATCGCGATCGTCGTCATCACGATCGGCTGGGCGCGCTTATGCCCGGCATCGAGGATGGCGACGGTCTTGTCGACGCCCTTGTGCATTTCCTCCAGGGCGAAATCGACCAGCAGGATCGAGTTCTTGGCAACGATGCCGAGCAGCATCAGCAAGCCGATGAACACCGGCATCGACACCGCGTCCCCCGACAACCGCAGGGCAATAGCGCTGCCGAGCGGCGCCAGGATCAGCGATCCCATGTTCACCAGCGGCGGCATCACACGCTTGTACAGCAGCACTAGCACCGCAAACACCAGCAACACGCCGGCGATCACGGCGAGCACGAAGTTGAGCAGTAGTTCGGCCTGCCACTTGGCTTCGCCAATCTGGAGCTGTGATACGCCGATCGGCAGGTTCTTCAACGCTGGCAGCTGCTGAATCTTTGGCATGGCATCGCCCGTCACCTTGCCCGGTGCAAGGTCGGCACCCACGGTGATGCGGCGCGTCTGGTTCGATCGCTGAATCTGCGTCGGGCCAGCGCCAAAGCCGATATCGGCCACGACCCCCAGCGGCACCGATCCGCCCGTCGACGTCGGCACGGGCAGGTTCTCGATGGTCGATAGGTTGCGCCGCGAATCTTCCGACAGGGCAACCCGGATCGGGATCTGGCGATCCGACAGCGAGAATTTGGCGACATTCTGGTCGATATCGCCCAGCGTCGCGATGCGGATCGACTGGCTGAGTGCGGCCGTCGTGACGCCCATGTTCGCAGCCAGATCCATGCGCGGCCGGATCGTGATTTCCGGACGCTGGAGATCGCCGTTGACGCGGGGCGCGCGCAGCTCGGGCACGCCATTCATCTGATCAACCAGATCATTGGCGACCTTCGTCAGCAATGCCGGATCTGAACCGCCGAGCGTGATCGTGATGTCACGCCCCGATCCGCCACCGCCCCCGCCGCCCTGCGACTGGAAGTTTACCCGGGCATCCGCGATCTGCGCGAGTTGCGGCGCATAAGCCCGCTCGAACTCAACGCTCGTACGCTCGCGCTTTTGCTTCAGCGTGATGAAGATGCTCGCGCTGCCGACATTGACGTTGGTGAACGCGTTCTGGACTTCAGGCGCATCCTTGATGATCGCGGTTACGCGCAGCGCGACATCCTGTGCCTGCTGGAGCGTCGAGCCGGGGGCCAGCTGGATGCGGATTCGGCTGTAATCGGTATTGATCGTCGGCTGGAAGGTCAGCGGGATCGGCTTGAGCACGCCGGGGAACCCCGCAAAGGCGATGAACGTGGCGACCAGTGCGAGGCCACCAATACCGACGGTTTTCCAGCGATGGGTGACTGCCCAGCGCAGCGCATCCATATAGCGGTCCATCCACCAGCCCTCACCGTGGCTGGCGCTGCCCTTTGCCTTCAGAAAATAGGCTGCGATCATCGGCGTGATGAGCCGGGCGACGGCCAGACTGATCAGTACCGAAACGACGATCGTCAGGCCGAAATTCTTGAAGAACTGGCCCGAAATGCCGGGCATGAGGCCGACCGGCAGGAACACCGCGACGATCGACATCGTCGTTGCGAGCACGGCCAGTCCGATTTCGTCGGCGGCGTCGATCGCGGCCTGATAGGCGGATTTGCCCATCCGCATGTGCCGGACGATATTCTCGATTTCCACGATCGCATCGTCGACGAGCACACCTGCCACCAGACTGAGCGCCAACAGACTCAGCCCGTTGAGCGTGAATCCCATCAGATCCATGAACCAGAAGGTCGGGATGGCGGACAGCGGGATCGCGATCG
>CAZWAL010000163.1:0-6337 GCA_964631905.1 uncultured Stakelama sp. | reverse complement strand
AAGCCGGCCGCCGTCGCGGTCGTGGCGGGCAGCGCTCGCAAGGTGGTGGCAATCCCGGGCGTGGTCCCGAAAATGGCAATCGCATTGATAATCGCGCGCGCGGCAACGCGGCCCAGCTGCTCGAAAAATACAAGACGCTGGCGCGCGATGCGCAAATGCAGGGCGACCGCGTCAACACCGAATATTATCTGCAATTCGCGGATCATTATTTCCGCGTGCTCGCCGAAACACGCTCGCGCTTTGAAGAAAATCAGCCGCGTCGCAGCCAGAACGATCAGTTCGAAGACGGCGATGACGAGGATTTCGACGGCAATGTCGAAGGCATGGCCGATGACCGGGTCGATCCCTATCAGGGCGACCGGGGAAATGATCGCGCCAATGATCGTGGTGACCGGAATGAACGCAACGATCGCGCCGACCGTCCCAGTGGCCGTGACGGGGGCAATCGCGATGCCCAGCGTGATGGCAATCGCGCCAATGGTCGTGACCAGAACCGGGATCAGCAGCGCGAAGGCGGCAACCGTGACGGCAATGTCGCGCGCGACACCAATGGCAATCGCGGCAATGGCCAGCGTGATGCCGCACCGCGTGACGGTGCCGATCGCCCCGCACGCCGCCCGCAGGTCGACCAGGGCTATCAGCCCGACCAGAATGTCGAGGCAGCACCTGCCGCCCGGAGCGATGACGAGGCCGATCGTCCCCGCCGTGGCCGTCCGCGCCGCGCCGTGCCGGTTGCCGATGCACCCCGGAACGCAGACGATGATATTGCGATCGATGCCGATCGCCTGCCGCCCTCGCTGAGCCTTTCGGCGATCGTGTCCGACGATGCCGAACCATCGGAAGAAAAGCCCCGCCGCCGGCGCAAGGCAGCGGCGACCGAGGCCAGCCCCGCCGAGTGATCTTTGGCAAAATTTGTCAGTAATTTAGCGGCGGGCCTAACGGTCCGCCGCATTTTTATGAGCAGACGCGTTTGAGCGGTTGACCGCCCGACAGCCGACTCTAGCATGGCCCGATGCAATCGGGAGAGGCTGTCATGCGCACGCTAACCGCGACGATCCGGGCGATGGGGTGCGTCACCGCGCCGATGCTGATCGCCACAGCCGCCCTGGCTCAGGATAGTGTCGATCGCTCCGCCCAGGGCGAGGTCGCGGTGACGATCTACAACAACAATCTCGCGCTGGTACAGGATGTGCGCCAGATCACCGTGCCATCCGGGCGATCACGCCAGGAATTTCCCGATGTGTCGGCGCAGATCCGGCCTGAAACGGTAACGCTTGCCGGGGTCGGGCTCGGCGTGGTCGAACAGAATTTTGATTATGATCTGCTGTCGCCCGACAAGCTGATGGAAAAGGCGGTCGGCAAGATCGTCACCATCGTCCGCACCAACCCCGCCACGGGTGCCGAGACACGCGAACAGGCGCGTGTGCTCGCGGCCAATGGCGGTATCGTCCTTCAGATCGGCCAGCGGATCGAGGTGCTGCGCGATGACGGTCTGCCGGTGCGGGTGGTGTTTGACCGCGTGCCCGAAAATCTGCGCGCGCGCCCGACCTTGAGCGTGACGGTGGATGCCACGCGCGAAGGCCCGGTATCGGCCCGGCTTAGCTATCTGACGCCGGGGCTCGGCTGGACGAGCGATTATGTCGCGCTGTTCGATGAGGTGAAGAACGCAATCGACATGCAGGGCTGGGTCACGCTCACCAACAATACCGGCACCAGTTTCGCCAATGCCAAGACGCTGCTGGTCGCTGGCGCGGTAGGGGGCGGGCAGAACCGGTTCGCCGCGCTCAGCGATTCGCTCGAGGCGGCGGGGACAGAAAGCGGCACGCGGGAACGGCTCGGCGATTTCTACCTCTATCCGCTCGCGCAGCGGACCACGATTGCCAACGCCCAGCAAAAGCAGGTCAGTTTCCTTGATGTGAAGGGGGCGCCTGCCCGCAAGGCTTATGAATTCGTCAATGGCTGGCTCGGCGCGAGCGACGTGCCGCAAAGCGCGACGACCGCGATCAAATTCTCCACCTCGCGCGATGGCGGGCTGGGCGATCAGCTCCCGGCCGGCACGATCCGGGTCTATCTGCGCGATGCCCGCGGCGAACCCCAGTTCATCGGCGAAACCCGGATCGATCATACCCCGATGGGATCGGCAATGGCGTTGCGCATCGGTGAGGCGTTTGACGTGAAGGTGAAGACAATCGTCGAGGAACGTAGCAGGCTGTCGAACCGGCGCTGGCAAACCAAGATGCGCTACACCGTCACCAACGCCCGGCCCACGCCGGTGGTGGTCGATCTCGCTCAGTCGGGGCTGTACGGCGATGTGCGGATCGCAGCGCAAAGCATCACCGGCGAACGGGTCTCGGCTGACCGGATCGAGTGGAAGGTGCCAGTGCCCGCCAATGGCACTACCGATGTGACGGCGACCTTCGACACGCGGTACTGACGATGCCCGGCAGGCTGCTGCCTTTGATGCTGTTGTCGCTGCTGCTGCCGGTGCTGTGGGGCGCAGGTCCTGCACCTGTCCCCGTGCCCGTTCAGGCGGGGGATGCCCGCGATGTGTCGGTGACGGTTTACCGCGATCCCAATCGCGGACAGGGGCCGATGAACCGGCGTTGGCCCGGGGGCTATGCGCTGATCAGCGAAACACGAACGGTGACGATTCCGGCGGGCGACAGCGTCATTCGCTTCGAAGGCGTTGCCGAAGGGTTGTTGCCCGAAACCGCGATCGTGACGGGATTGCCCAACGGCGTGCGCGAAAAAAATCGCGATGCGCGGTTGTTGTCGCCCGCCGGGCTGGTCGACGCCTATCTGAAAAGACAGGTTTATCTCGTCCGCACCAACCGTAAGACCGGCAAGGTCGTTGAGCAGGATGCCATCATCCAGTCGGGGCCGAATGGCGGGGTCGTGCTGACGACAGCGGATGGCGTTGAGGCACTTCGCTGCAGCGGGCTGCCCGAACGGATGCGCTATGACGGCGTACCGGCAGGGCTAACCCCGCGCCCGACCCTGTCGGTGCTGGCGACCAGCACGCGCGCGCTTACCGTGACGGTCCAGCTCACCTATATGGCGCAGGGGTTTGACTGGGGTGCCAATTATGTCGCGCGGACGGCGGCAGATAGCGAAAAACTGGGCTTGTTCGCCTGGCTGACGGTGGCCAATGGCGGATCGCAGAGCTTTGCCGATGCCCGGCTTCAGGTGGTTGCCGGGCGGCCCAACAAAGTTGCCAATGCCCCGCCGCTGCGCCGCCCCGATCCGGCGTTGCGGCTGCGCTGCTGGCCGGCGGACATCACCAGCACGCATCCGCGTCAGGTTTTCCGGCGGCTACCCTGGGCGCTCGACGGCAGCTTTGATGATGCGGAGGGGTATAACGAATCGATCGTCGTTACAGGGTCTCGGGTCCGGCGCACCTATGCCCCGGTGGCGATGATGGCACCGCCGCCGCCGCCACCACCGCCGCCACCGCCGGTGATCGCCGCGCAGGAGGATTTGGGTGATCTGAAACTCTACCGGGTGCCCATCCGCGTCATGCTGGCCGCGCAAAGCCAGAAGCAGGTGGCGATGATCGATCAGCCCGCCGCCAATTTTGCGCGGATCTATTCGGCCAATACGAACAGTGGTGGGATGGCGCCGCGCCCGGTGCCGCTGCTATTGCGCACCCGGAATGTCACCAGTGATGGACTGGGCTTGCCGCTGCCCGCAGGGGGCCTCGCGCTGTTTGCGCCGCGTGACGGCGAGGATCTGCTGATCGGCGAGCAGCCGATGAAGGATCGCGCGGTGGGTGAGGAGATCGAGATCGTCACCGGCACCAGCCCCGATGTGCAATGGACGCTGGTTCGCACGCGGGTACGAAAGAAACAGAGCGACTGGCGCGCGACCATCACCAATGCGCGGCCGTTGACGATCCGCGCCGAAATCGTGGTGCCCGGCCAACTGGTCGATCGCCCGCCCGGCGTCGAGCGCGGCCCGGGTGGCTGGCGATTGCCGATCACGGTCGACGCCAACGCCAGTGCGACGCTTAGCTATGCGATCAGATCAGATCGGTAAGGCATTGCGGACAGTGGCCGCTAATCGATATTCTTCACCTGCTCGTCATGGCCGGTCCCGGAGCTGAGGAACACCAGCCCCATCAACGCTGCCGTCAGCATGATCGTGCCGCCAAAACCGCCGACCGCGGCCGCAATCGTGATCCACGACAGCGGCCCATAGGCATAATCGAGCAGCAGGATGGCGCCGGTGACGATGATGATCATCGCGCCGGTCATCCAGCGGAGGATCATCCGGTAGCGCGCCCAGGCAAAGGCGGCATAATCGGGATCGTCGAGACTGGCGGGAATTTCAGGCATTGCTTTCAATTGCCGCCGAAAAGTGGAATCCTCAAGGGCACATAAAACCGTACCCGCATTGACGGGCCGGATTGAGGAGAGAATCGCATGACGATCGCAGCGATCCTGGGCACCAAGGGACGCGATGTCCTGTCAGTTACCGCGCACCAGACGGTGATGGAAGCCGCCGCATTGCTGGCCGAAAAGCGAATCGGCGCGTTGCCGGTGATGGACGGCGCCACTGTGGCCGGCATTTTTTCCGAACGCGATGTCATCCACGCGCTGAAAAGCCACGGTGTCGATGCGCTGACCCGGAAGGTGGGCGACGTGATGACCGCGCCGGCGATTACCGTCAGCCCGGCCGATTCGGTCATCGGCGCGCTATCGTTGATGACGCGCAGGCGAATCCGTCATTTGCCCGTGCTTGAAGGTGGCAAGATCATCGGCGTCGTGTCGATCGGTGATCTCGTCAAATATCGGATCGACCGGATCGAGGCCGATGCAGCGGCAATGCGGGATTATATTCAGGCGGTGTGATCAGGCGCTGGCGGGCATCGGCGCTGGAGCAGGCCGACGCCGAACGATCGTCACAATCTCGTCAATCACCGCGCGCGAGAACAGCGCAAGCCACCCGACATACACCGCCGCCCCCACCGCGACGAGCAGACACAGGCGCAGCGGCGCTGGCCATCCGGCAAACGCGGTATCGATCGTCAGCACCGTCAGCCCCATCGCGATCGCCGCGACCAGCGGCGGCAGGATCGACACGCCGAGCGCCCGTGCGGAAACGCCGATTACGGGCAAGGTGCGCCGCAGGCTGATTCCCAGATACAGTGGATAGGCCGCCACCCACGACCAGGCGAGACCCATCACGCCCCATTGGATGCCGACCAGATAGGCAATCGTCAGCAGCACGGCCCCGGTAGCACCATTGCGCACGCTGATGCCGGGATGCCCCATCGCGTCGCATGCAGGCGCCAGCAGCACCTGGATCGTCAGCAACGGCATCGCACAGGCAAGAATCGTCACGATCGGTACCGCCTCTGCCCATTTGTCGCCCAGCATCGTCAGCACGATCGGCTCGGCGGTCACCGCGAGTCCGACGTAGAAGGGCAGCGCCGCCGTCATGATCACGCGGATGCTGCGGGCAAAGGCATTGGCGATCGCCGCGCCGTCATGCTGCATCCGCGCATAGGCCGAAAAGGCGACCTCGTTCAGCGGCGGCACCACTTTCGAGACGAAGATCTGGGTGAGGAACAAGCTGGTGGTATAGATCCCCAGCATGTGCGGATCGAGCACGCGCCCCGCGATGAACACATCCATCTGGCTTTCGACGAACCATAGCAGCTGCCCGACCGCCATCACGCTGCCATAGCGCGCGAGATGCCCCGCCCCGCGAAAATCGAAGATCGGCCACATCAGTGACCGCGCCGCAACCGTCAGCCCGACCGCGCGGACGGCAAACATCACGATCGGTGCGATCACCAGCGTCCATACGCCGAACCCGGCCAGCGCTCCGCCAAGCGCCGCCGCGGCGCTGGCGATCGACGACAGAATGTTGACGCGCGCCTGCCGGCGGAAATCCATCGAGCGCGACAGCAACGCATAGGCCAGCGCCATGAACGGCGTCGTTGCATAGATCAGGGCCTGCACCCGGAGCATCTGGCCGATGATCGGCTGCCGGTAATAAGCGGCGGCGACGGGGGCGAGCAGCAGCTGGATGATGGCCAGCCCCAGATTGACGAGCAGCATCATGCCGAACAACTGCCTGATCTGGCGGTCGGTGACGTCGGGCTGGCGAATCAGACCGCTCGCCAGACCATAGCCGTTGAGCATGTTGAGCAGCAGGATCACCACCTGCGTCATCGCGAACAGGCCGTAATCGGCGGGCGCGAGAATGCGAATCACCATGAAGGTCGCCGCCCATTGCACAATCTGCGCGACGATCTGGCTACCCGAACGCCAGATCACGGCGCTGCGGACCTGATCGGCCAGCGATTCCGACTCGCGAATCAAGGGAGTGG
>CAZWAL010000162.1:0-6343 GCA_964631905.1 uncultured Stakelama sp. | reverse complement strand
GCGCATCCGCCGCCATGATCGCCGCCTGCATGCCGCTGCCGCACATCTTGTTGACTGTCGTCGCCTCGATATGATTGGGCAGCCCGGCCTTCAGCGCGGCCTGGCGGGCAGGGGCTTGCCCCAAGCCTGCAGGGAGCACGCAGCCCATATAAATGCGCTCGATCGCCGCGCCCGATAGCCCGGCGCGCTCCACCGCGCTGCCCACGGCTGCGGCACCCAGTTCCGTTGCGGAAGCGCCTGAAAGCGCCCCCTGGAAACTCCCCATCGGCGTGCGCGCGTAGGAGACGATGACGACAGGATCATGGGCGGGATGGGTGGCCATGGGAAACACTCCGGCAGCAGAAAATTGTTGCGGGCGATCTAGTCGTCTCAGGGCGCTTTGACAAATGCCGTGACGACCGGATTGCCGGTGCGGTGTTGACCGAAGACGCGGCGCTGGGCACGCAGAATGCTGTACTGTTCGTGATCGATCTGATTGGGGTTTTTCGCTATCTCCTTCGTGCCAAGCCTGTCTGAAATATGGCTGCTCGCCGCGCTGCTGGCGATGCTAGGCGCTATTTTCGGCAGTTTCATCGCGGCGCTTGTGATCCGCTGGCCGCAGGGTCGATCTGTGCTGGCGGGGCGATCGCATTGCGACAGCTGCGATACGGTGCTCGGCCCTCGCGATCTGGTGCCGTTGCTGAGCGCCTTGGCGAGCCGGGGGCGGTGCCGACACTGCGACACCGCGATCGATCCGATCCATTGGCGCATCGAACTAGCAGGGTTGTTGATCGGACTTTCGGCGGGGCTGCTGATCGAAGGCCCCTCCGCGATTGGCGTTGCGGTATTCGGATGGCTCCTGCTTACGCTGGCGGCGCTCGACATCACCGATTTCTGGCTACCCGATCGGTTGACGATCACGCTAGCGCTGGCTGGGGTGGCGACCGGATTCCTCGGTATGGCGCCCGCCCTTGAGGATCGGCTGATCGGCGCCGCGGTGGGATTTGCCGGGCTGTGGGCGGTCGGTGCGACGTACAAGGCCTATCGCGGGCGTGAGGGGCTGGGGGGCGGTGATCCAAAGCTGCTTGGCGCGATCGGGCTGTGGATCGGTTGGCAGCTGCTGCCAGTGGTGTTGGTGCTTGCAGGGATGGCGGGGCTCGGGGTGGTGCTGTTCTGGATGCTCACCGGTCGCGGTGCAAGATTGGATGACCGATTGCCATTCGGGGCGCTGCTCGCGATCGCCGCTTACCCCACGGCGCTCGCCATGCTAATATTCGCGGCATGAAATCGGCCTTCTTCACCTTGATCGCTGCCGCGATGTCGGTTGCTGCCAGTGCGCAGACAAAACCGGTCCCGGCACCGCCAACTATCCCCTCACTCGACGGATTGCCGATCGGCACGATCCCGCGCCAGGAATTGCCGACCGGCAGTTGTGCCGCCTTTTTATGGTCGCAAACCCCCGGGCATGGGTTGATCATGATGGTGAGCGCCAGCCCCGCAAAGGTGCGCTTTGCGCCGGGTGGCGCAGTGACCGATCTCGTCAGGGTAGCGCAAAATGGCGAGGCGCAGTTCGGCCTGGCCGCGACTACCGAATATGCCGGGGGTGACTTGCGCGTGACGGTGGACATGGAAATCATCAAGCGCGGTGACCTGACCGATGGCGCCGCGGTTCCCAGCGCAACCGTGCGTGTCGATCAAGTCGGCAAAGACAGCGTCATCGTGCCGGCGGCGGGTATCATCGGCTGCGGCTGAGGCTGCTGCTCAACTGATTTCGGCGCGACGCATCTCGAGCCACTTCCGCTCAGCATCGCCGGGTTCTAGCGCCAGCGCGGCATCATAGGCGGCGCGCGCTGCTGCTCTCAGACCCAGCCGGTTGAGCAATCCGGCGCGAACGGCGTGATAGGGGAGGAAAGTCGCGAGGCCCGGCACGTCGAGTGCATCGACCTCATCCAGCGCCGCATCATGGCCTGCCACTTCGCCAAGCGCGACGGCGCGGTTGAGCCGTGTAATCGCATCGTCGCGAACCGTGAGCAGCGCATCATAGATCGTCAGAATGTTGGCCCAGGGCGGCGGCTCCGCCAATGATTGGCGAGCGCACCATTCTGCATGGATCAGTGCTGAAACCACACGCGGCGCTCGGGGCGCGATGCGGGCGGCGGCAGCGAAATAGCTGCGTCCCTCGGCGATCAGGGTGGCGTCCCAGCGCGCCGGATCCTGTTCCGAAAGCGGGATCATGACGCCATTGTCGCCTACCCGTGCCGGGCGGCGAGCTTCGGCAAAGCGTACGGTCGCCGCGATGGCGAGGATTTCTGCCTCGCCCGGTATCATCCGGGCGAGGATCGCGGTGATGCCCAGCATTTCGCTGGCATAATCAGCGTGACGACCGCTTCCGGCACCATCGGCATGGGCGTGCGCATAGGCCACCTCGATCGTGCTCAGCACCGCATCCAGCCTTTCGCCCCACGCCTCCGGTCCGGGGACGGCAAAGGGAATGCCGGCGACTGCGATCTTTTTCTTCGCGCGGACCAGCCGCTGTGCGAGCGTTGTCTCACTGATCAGGAACGCCCGCGCGATTTCCTCGGTCGACAGGCCGCAGACCAGCCGCAACGTCAGCGCGGCGCGCGCTTCGGGGTGGATCGCCGGATGGCAGCACACAAAGATTAGCTGCAGCCGTTCATCGGGGATCAGACGGGCATCGGCCATCATCAATTCCTCTGCCGTCGGTTCGGGCTCGGGTTCGGGCAATTGGGCAGTCGACCTTGTGTCCGCCCGGCGGATCAGATCGATCGCCACGCGTTCAGCGACGCGGAACAGCCAGCCCGCCGGATCGCGCGGCATCTCTGCCGCCCAGGCGGTGACGGCGCGCGCGCAGGCCTCTGCAAACGCATCCTCAGCCAGATCGATGCTGCGGAACCGGGCGGCAAGCGCGGCGATAATCCGCCCGTTCGCCGCCCGAAAAACCGCATCGAGGTGAGCGGTGCTCACATCCCCGGCGGTGCCATGATTGGGCGCACCTCAATGGCGCCATCGGCAGCGAGCGGCACTTTTTTGGCGATTGCGATGGCGGCATCGAGATCGGGCGCCTCGATCATGTAGAAGCCGCCAAGTTGCTCGCGCGTTTCGGCAAAGGGGCCGTCGTGCAGCGTCTGCCTGCCGCCATCGGTACGCACCGTGGTCGCCGTGGCGACGGGCTGCAGGCCCGCACCGTTGAGCATGGCGCTGCCGATATCCGCGCTGAACGCCATATGTTTTTCGATGATCGCGCCCATCGCGGCACCCGTACCGTCGTTATAGACGGCTTCGTTTTCATAAATTGTCAGCAGATATTTCATCGCAGCTTATCCTTCCCTTCGCGATCACCGAAGCGTGATCGTACCCGGGAGACGGATGAGCGCGAGTGGAATCGACAGGTGCGAAACAATAATTATGCAGGCGCAATTCGGTAATCGATCGGCTTGAAGCTGCCGCCATTGCTGGCGGGCGCTGAACAGGCGGTGAGCCCAATGACCAGGTCCATCCGCGCAACGAAGTCGATATGATCGCCGGCCTTGCTGAGCGGCGGCAGCACGCGCAGTTTGCCTTCGCTATCGATCGGCACATTCATGAAGCAGTTGAACGCAACCGGGATCGAATCCGGTCCGATACCAAAAGGCGCAAGCGCCTCTACCAGATTGCCGAAGCAGCCGCGGAGACGCTCAAGATCGGGATAGAAATGGTCGAACGTGTCGACCGAACAGGGGGTGAGCAGAAAATCATGCATGCCGACGCTGTCCTCGACGATATCGAGCATTGGTCGCGACCGGTTGGAATAAAGGCTGTGTCCTGTCGTCAGCCGGATAGTCTCGGCATAATCGAGCGTACGACCGGAGGAGATAACTTCGCGCACATCGTCGGCATTGAAGGCCAGCAGATCGGCAACCTGCATCCCCATTGGATCGATCACCGTCAGGGTCGCGCCTCCTCTCAGCAGGAACGCAATACCGCTGCGGACCGGGATGCGGTGATCGGTCAATGATCTGTTCCGGCATAGTTGAACGGGCAGGCCCAATCGCCGTCAACCTGGCGCCCGCTATATTGGCGCGCCTCACTCTTCTCACCGTGGCGGGCGAGCATCGGGTTGCGATCGCCGGCCAGCGCCTCGTCACGCACCATGATCTTCTCGCGCAGCCCTTCATACCGGCCCTCGTCGCGCAGGCGCTCAAACTGGTCGTGGAGGTTGAACACCAGCGTGGGCTGGGTAAACCGGCGCGCGGGGCGGCTGGCATTGGGGTGAAGGCCGACGATGAAGAATGCCTCGCCGCCAAAGCTCAGCGAGAAGTGCGGATTGTCAGGGTCGGGACTAACCCGTTCATCATAGGATTGGCCGCGCCATACATCCTTGTCCGACAAGGATTGAACGCGCTGCCACAGCGCCGCCTCGAACTCTGCTTCGGACAGGATTGCGGGCCCTTCGAAGATGACGGCGAAACTGCGAAACATTGTCGGCTCGCCGCGATATTGCCCGGCGAACCGCAACAGGCCGTCATGGATTCGCAAATCGTCCCATGCGCTCGTGATGTTGTCGCATGCGAGCACTTCCAATGTGCCACGGGCCAGCGCAGCCTTTGCGCCGACGCACGGAAACGCCCGGTCATCGACATGGGCGAAAAGTTGCGCTTCCAGCCGATACTGGGCGTCATGTTGCCACGGATACATAGATTTAGCCCTGATCGCGCCATAGTGATTATCGCCCAACCAGACGGTTGAAGGCGCCCAGTTGTTCCGAAAAAAGCGGTGATCCAGCGGTTTAGTCGGGAAGCTGCGCCTTCGGGAAGCCTCGCCATACCGCGTCATAATCAGCGTCCAGCACCGCTGATTGCAGCGCGACCTCGGTCGGCTGGAACACCCAGCGGCTTTCGACCATGAACGCCATTGTGCCGTCGATCTTGTGCGGCTTCAGATCGGCATTGCTCGCCGTTTCCCAACTTGCGACATCGGGACCATGCCCGCTCATCTGATTGTGAAGGGATAGTGCACCGGGTACGAAGCCATCCGCCTTGGCATCGTAGGCACCCGTGATCAGCCCCATCGCCTCGCTCATCACATTGCGGTGAAACCAGGGCGGGCGGAACGTGTATTCCGCCACCATCCAGCGCGGCGGGAAGATGACGAAATCGACATTGGCTGTGCCGGGGATGTCGCTGGGCGAGGTCAGCACCGTGAAGATCGACGGATCGGGATGATCGAAGCTGACCGTGTTGATGGTGTTGAACCGCGCCAGATCATAGCGGCACGGGGCAAGATTGCCGTGCCAGGCAACCACATCCAGCGGCGAGCGGCCGAGCTGGGTCGTCCACAGGCGACCGCCGAATTTCTGGATCAGCTCGAAATCGCCCTCGACATCCTCGAACCACGCAACCGGCGTTTCGAAATCGCGGGGATTGGCGAGGCCATTCGCGCCGATCGGCCCCAGATCGGGCAGGCGGAAGGGCGCGCCGTAATTCTCGGCGACATAGCCGCGCGCCTCGCCATCGGGCAGCGTGACGCGGAACCGCACCCCGCGCGGGATCAGCGCGATCTGGCCGGGGGTAACGTCTATACGCCCCATCTCGGTCAGCAGGGTGAGGGCGCCCGCCTGCGGCAGGATGATCAGCTCGCCATCGCCCGAGACGAACGCACGATCCGTCATGTCGGTATCGCAGGCATAGAGGTGCACCGCGACGCCCGTTTGGCTCAGCGGACCATCGCCCGCGACGAGCATCGTCGTCATGCTGTCGAGCCAGTCGGTGCCGGGGGCTGCATCGATCGGCCCCCAGCGAAGACGGTTCGGGGCGAGGGGCGTGTTGGGGATGGCGTGCGCGAAGTGCGGCGCGCCTTCGTAGCGGGTAAAGGCCGGGTGCGCGGCGGAGGGGCGCAGGCGGTAGAGCCAGGAGCGCTTGTTTTCCGCCCGCGGCGCTGTGAAGGCGGTGCCGGAAAGCTGCTCGGCATAGAGCCCGAAGGCAGGCCGCTGCGGCGAGTTGCGCCCGATGGGGAGGGCGCCAAGCACGGCCTCGGTAGAGAAGTGGTTGCCGAAGCCGGTCATGTAGGTGGTCATGGTTGTCCTCCCAAACCTTCTCCCTCATGGGGAGAAGGATACGAAGCCTTATGAGCGCAGCGAGTTAGGCGGGGTTGGATGAGGAGCGGTGGCGCTGGATTCGCAGGCGTTGCTGCCCCCTCACCCAGCTTCGACTAGGGCCGCGTGAAGGACGCGACCCAAGTCTGCGCAACTCTCTCCCCGCAGGGGAGAGGGGAAGGAGCTTACTCCGCCGCTTCCGGGATCACCCCGCGCCGGATCTGGTCGAGCTCGATGCTCTCGAACAGCGCCTTGAAATTGCCCTCGCCGAAG
>CAZWAL010000161.1:0-6417 GCA_964631905.1 uncultured Stakelama sp. | reverse complement strand
GCCGCGCCACCAATTGCTGTTCGTGCGAATCAATCCGCTCGATTCGGGGCTTGCAGGCGATGATCTTGCCGCGATCCTCCCCGTCAATCCCGATGGCATTGTTCTGCCCAAAGCCGAAGGCGGCGCATCACTCGCCGCGCTCGATGCCCAGCTCAACGGTGATATTCTGATCCTGCCGATCGCCACCGAAACCCCGGCAGCGGTGTTTGCGCTCGGCAGCTATGGCGGGGTCACGCCTCGACTATGCGGGCTAACCTGGGGCGCGGAGGACCTTCCTGCCGCGATTGGTGCGTCAACCGCCCGCGAAAACGATGGCAGCTACACCGCGCCTTACCAGCTCGCCCGGTCGCTCACGCTGTTCGGCGCGCATGCCGCGGGCGTACTCGCAATCGAGACAGTGTATCCCGATTTTCGCGATCTCGACGGACTGGCCGCCTATGCCGCGCGCGCGCGGCGCGACGGCTTTACCGGCATGATGGCAATCCACCCGTCACAGGTGCCGGTGATCAATGCGGCCTTTTCACCGAGCGCCGACGAGATAGCGCGCGCCCAAGCTATTATCGATCTGTTCGCCGCCAATCCCGGCGCGGGCGCGTTGAGCCTTGACGGCAAGATGATCGACGCGCCGCACCTCAAGGCAGCAAGGGCAATCCTCGCGCGCGCCTGACGCGGAACCAGCCCCCCAGCGACCACCAGGCCAGCGCCCAGAGTGTCCCGAAGCTCCACCCGGCGAGCACATCGCTTGGCCAGTGCACGCCCAGATAGACGCGGCTGACCCCGATCATCATCACCAGCAACGCTGCCACCCCGATCAGATACCAGCGCACCGTACGTTGCTCGACGATCTGCATCAACAACAGTGCCAGCGTCAGATAGATGGTCGCGCTGTTGGCCGCATGGCCACTCGGGAAGCTTGCCGACCAGGCATCGACGAGATGATCGATCACGCTCGGCCGGGGGCGCCCGACCAAGGTCTTGATCATGCCAACCGCCAGCGACCCGCTGATCGTGCCGCCGAGCACCAGCGCCAAAGTAAGCCAATGCCGCCGCATCGCGAGGAAACCGGCGGTGCTCGCAACGATGATGGTCAGCACCGTACCGCCGCCGAGCGCCGTGACATCGATCATCATCTGACGGAATCCGCCCGGTGATTGCGCTGCGGCCATCACGGATGGCGGGCGCATTGCGAGCATGATGGCGCAGTCGATTGCCGCGCCTTGCCCGCGCGCCACCGTCATCCCCAGCACGACGATGACGATCACCGCCAGCGCCAGCGCGCCCGCAGCGTAGAACAGCCAGGGCGGGTGGCGGACCTCTTCGATAACAGTATCGGCTGGCGGCATGGCATGATCCGGCTGGTGGGCCCGTCGGGATTCGAACCCGAGACCTACAGATTAAAAGTCCGTTGCTCTACCGACTGAGCTACGGGCCCCGACCAATGCATCGGCCATGCGCGTGTCGGATGCCGTTAGGAGCGCAATCCCAAGCGGTCAACAAGGCATTAGGGGCAGGTGCCGGGCGAGCCGGGCGCGCAAATGCCGGATACGCAGCCCCGTCACCGGATCGCGCCAGTCGGGCGCGATCGCCGCCAGCGGCCCCAGCACGAACATCCGATCGCGAAATGCGGCATGGGGCACCGTCAGCCCGGGCGAGGCCCACGCGCCTTCGCTCCACAGAATGATGTCGAGATCGATCACGCGCGCGCCCCAGCGTTGTCCACGCCGCCGCCCAAATGCGGCTTCGATCGCCTTGAGCCGTGTGAGCATAGCGGGCGGGGCCTCGTCGCTCGCGATGATCGCGACCTGATTGGCGAAACGGCGGGTCGACGGGCCGAGCGGCGCAGTAACAACCACCGGCGAGGCGATCACCGCACCGCCGATCGCCGCCAGCGCGGCGGCCAGGGTTGCGGTTGGCCCGCCATGTCGTCCGACCCGGTTCGCACCGAGCGCAATCGCATAATGCGGGACATCGCTTGGCATCGGCATCCGCCCCGACTATCGCCAGTCCATGTTCGCGCCAAGCCCGCTTGCCAGTACCGAGCCACCGCATGATTGCCCGCTTTGCCCGCGGCTGGTGGCATTTCGCGAAGAATTGCGGGTGGAATTCCCGGATTGGTGGAACGCCCCTGTCAACGCATTCGGTGATCCCCATGCCTGGCTCGGCATCATCGGGCTTGCGCCGGGCAAGCATGGGGCAAACCGCACGGGGCGACCTTTCACGGGCGATTTTGCGGGCGAACTGCTGTTCAACACGCTCGCCAAGTTCGGGCTGACGACGGGCACCTATGCGGGGACGCCCGATGACGGGTTGGTGCTGAACGGCGCGATGATCATCAACGCGGTGAAATGCCTGCCGCCTGCCAACAAGCCGACACCGGCTGAAATCCATAGCTGCCGCCCGTTTCTGGAACGACAGGCCAGCGCGTTGCCCAACGCCCGCATCTTCATCGCGCTCGGGCAGATCGCCCATCAATCGGCGGTGAAGATATTGGGCGGGCGTTTGCCCAAGGCGCGCTTCGGGCATCTGGCCGAGCACCGCATGCCCGATGGCCGCATCCTGATCGATAGCTATCACTGCTCACGCTATAACCAGAATACCGGACGACTGACGACAGAGATGTTCGAAGCAGTTTTCGCGCGGGCGATCGAGGTGCGCGACGGGGGCTAGACCCGCGTCAGGCGAATATCGACTTCCCTATCGACATAGGCCCATTCGCCGCACGCGCGCAGCCGGTCGAGCATCTGATCGAACGCCGCCTCGTTCTCCGGCGAAAATTCGAACCAGGTGAGGAAATCGAAGTCCTCACCCAGATCACGCGAATGATAGAGTTTGCGGGCAACGCCCGGGAGATAGTCCAACCCGATCGGCAGGTGGCTGCCCTGTTCATACACCGCGCGCCGTTCATCCTGCGCCATGGACCACCAAGCGGCCGATTTGCGGATCGGGATCAGCGCCGCGCGCGTCGATGCCGGCCGCCCCAGCCCCTCCTGCTTCGCCTGTAACTGACGGCGCTCTTCAGCGGTCGTGTAGCGCAAATTGCTCGCAGTCCCGCGCAGGCACCAGCTGCTGCCGGTGGCCTTGCCGGTGTTGCTGATGTCGAGAAAGCCAGCGACCGGCACGGTCGCGCCCTGTACCGCGGTGATCGCGGTAACCCGCCACTGACCGGCATCGCCGCCCGTAAACCGGGTAATCGGCAGCGGCTCATAGGATGTGACGGTTGCGTCGCTGGTCAATGAAGTCATTCACATCCCTTTCTATTTTCGATATCGTTTTCGAACCAAATGAGGGAGAGTGCTATGCGTGCCTTTCTGGTGCTGTCACTGGCTGCAATGGCCAGTATCGCGGTGGCGGTTCCTGCTGCTGCCGGACTTTCGGCTGAACCGAGCGAGCAGGCCGACCCCGCCAAGGTCGAAAAGCCCGCCTGCAATGATCACCGCGCCACGACCGCGAAATCGAGCAAGGCTATCGGCGCACGGCAGCTGGGACATGAACCCGATGCCCAACATATCGCGGCAGTGGTGCGCAAACTCGACGGCTGCAGTCGCCCGATCGTGCTCACCGAAAATGTGGGTTTCCGCGGGCGCTAAATATCCTGCACCAGCCGCCCATACAGCTCCGGGCGGCGATCGCGAAAGAAGCCGAAGGCGGCGCGGTGGCGCTTTACCCGGTCGATGTCGAGCGTCGCGGTGATGACGCCTTCTTCCTCGCGCCCAAGCTCGGCAAGAATATCGCCGCGCTCATCGGTAATGAAGCTGGTGCCATAAAAGGTCTGGCCATGCTCATCGCCAATTCGGTTCGCGGCAATCACCGGCACCACGTTCGACACAGCATGTCCCACCATCGCGCGGCGCCATAGCCGCGCGGTATCGAGCCCCTCGTCATGCGGCTCACTGCCGATCGCGGTCGGATAGAACAGCAGTTCGGCCCCCATCAGCATCATTGCACGGGCGGTTTCGGGATACCATTGATCCCAGCAGATACCGACACCGAGCGTCGCGCGTTCGGCCCCCGCAGGCCCCGGCCACACCTTGAAACCGGTATTGCCGGGCCGGAAATAGAATTTCTCCTCATATCCCGGCCCGTCGGGGATATGGCTTTTACGGTACACGCCCTGCACTGCGCCATCGGGGCCGATCATCGCGAGCGAATTATAGTGATGCGGGCCGTCCGCCTCGAAAAAACTGGTGGGGATCGTCACGCGCAATTCGGCGGCGAGCGCCTGCATCGCCAGCACCGCCTTGTGCTCGCCGACCGGCTTGGCGGTGGCGAACAGCCCCTCGTCCTCGACCCGGCAGAAATATTCGCCCTCGAACAATTCAGGTGGCAGAATCACCTGCGCGCCGCGCACCGCCGCCTCGCGCACCAGGCGTGACACTTGGGCAATGTTCGCATCGATATCGGGGCCGAACGCGAGCTGCAGCGCGGCGACGGTAATTTCGGTCATGCGTTATCCCGGAATCTGCTGGCTGATGCAGTGGAAGCTGCCACCGCCAGTCAGGATGTGATCGGCGCGCTGGCCGATAACGTGGTGATTGGGGAACAACGCCGCAACAGCATCGATCGCCGCATCGTCATTAGGTGCGCCATAAAGCGGCACCACGACCGCCGCATTACCGATATAGAAGTTCATATAACTGGCCGGCACGATCTCCTCATCATGAAGGATCCGCCCGGGTGAAGGCATGCGGACGACATCGACCCCGAATGCCTCGGCCTTTTCGGCAGCGATCTGATAGACACGCCAATTGGGATCATTATCCGACCCCTCAGGGATGGCGAGCCGGCCCGGCGCCACGAATCGCGCCAGATTATCGACATGACCGTCGGTGTGATCGTTGAGCAGCCCCTCCCCCAGCCAGAGGATATCGGTGAAGCCAAGGTCACGCTTGAGCATCTCGGCGACCATCGGCCGGGTGAAACCGGGATTGCGATTGGGGTTGAGCAGACATTGCTCGGTGGTGACGACCAGCCCGGTCCCGTCGCCGTCGATTGCACCGCCTTCGAGCACCCAGTGGCATTCCTCGAGTTCGACCCGGCGGGTGCGCGCCAGCCGGGCGCCGATATCGTCATCGCCAGGCAGGTCATACTTCCCGCCCCAGCCGTTGAAGCGAAAATCGCGCGCATGATGCGGCGAGACGAAGATCGGCGCGGTATCGCGCAGCCAGATATCGCCGAACGGCTCGACAATCACTTCGGCAAAGGGCGCCAGCTTTCGCGCCGCCGCGCTCGCCTCTGCATCGGCGGCGACCAGAATCACTTTCTCGCCCGCGCCATCGGCATGCACCGCCCGGGCAAAGGCGACGACTTCCTCGCGCGCGGGATCGATATCGTCGAGCCACAGTTCGGTATGGCTCGGAAAGCCGATCCATACCGCCTTGTGCCGCGCCCATTCGGCGGGCTGGACCATGTTCGTCATGCCAACCGCGCCTATTTCAGCTTGGCGCGCGACGCATCGCGGATGGCGCGGAATTCAGCCGTCTTGTACCAGTTGGGCCAGCGATCGCCATCGGCGAGTTCGCGACCAAGGCCGTAGAACAAGGTCAGATCCTCGATCGCGCCGTCCCATTTCCAGCTATCGGCATATTCGTCCTGCGGCTTGTGATAGCGGTTAGTGACATAATCCTCTGCGGCCGCATGGCCTGCCGCAGTGCCGCCCTCGACCAGATCCTCACCGCTTTCACCGTAGAACATCGGCACGCCGAGCTTGGCGAAGCTGAAATGATCCGAGCGGAAATAATAGCCGCGCTCAGGCGTCGGCTCGTTCACCAGCACGCGCCCCTGCGCCTTCACGTGCGGCACGATCATGTCTTCAAGCTCGGACTTGCCCGCGCCGACGACAACGAAATCCTTGGTCCTGCCGACGATGTTCACGCCGTCCATATTCACCCCGCCGACGGTGCGCGCGAGCGGGAAGACCGGGTGCTCGGCATAATATTTCGACCCGAGCAGCCCCGATTCCTCTGCCGTCACCGCCAGAAACACAAGCGACCGCTTCGCCGCACCGGCCTTCTGGTGCGCCTCCGCCAGCGCGACCAACGCCGCGGTGCCGCTCGCATTGTCGAGCGCGCCATTGCAGATATCATCGCCCTTCACCGCGTCACAGCGGCCGAGGTGATCCCAATGTGCCGAATACATCACGACATCATCGGGCGCGCTGGTGCCGGGCAGGATACCGATGACGTTCTTCGATGCCTGACGGCGGATCGTATTGGCAAAAGAGACGGACGCCGTGACGCCCAGCGGCACCGCCTTGAAACCCTTTTGCTTGGCGGCGGCCGCAAGCGCGGTAAAATCCTTGCCCGCGCTGGCGAAGATTTCCTTTGCCTTGGCCAATTGTATCCAGCCGATCGCCGCGCTTTCGTTCAGGTGATCGCCCTTTTCATCGAGCTCGAGCTGCGGCCCGGTCCAGGACGATTG
>CAZWAL010000160.1:0-6433 GCA_964631905.1 uncultured Stakelama sp. | reverse complement strand
GCGATGACAAGGGTAAAATCCTATCTCGATTATGGTGCATTCACGCCAATTCAGGCCGCTGCCTGCGCCGCGCTCAATGGCCCGCAGGACATTGTCGAAAAGAACCGCGACCTTTACCATAAGCGCCGCGACGTATTGGTCGAAAGCTTTGGCCGCGCCGGGTGGGATATTCCGCCGCCGCGTGCATCGATGTTTGCCTGGGCTCCCCTGCCGCCAGCGCTTGCGCATCTGGGCAGCCTGGAATTCTCGAAACAGCTCTTGAGTCATGCCAAAGTCGCGGTCGCGCCCGGGGTTGGCTATGGCGAAAATGGCGAAGGTTATGTTCGCATCGCGATGGTCGAAAACGAGCAGCGATTGCGCCAGGCGGCGCGCAACGTGAAGAAATATCTGGCGAGCATGGGCGTCAACACACCGGCCCAGACGGGATAGTTGACGGCGGCACCGTCGCCCGCCAACAGACCGGGGATGAAACGACCCGGCTTTGCTTTCTCCACCCGTCTCAAGGTCCGCTATGCCGAGGTCGATGCCCAGCGCATCGTCTTCAATTCGCGTTACCTCGAATATGCCGATGTCGCGGTGACCGAATTCTGGGAATGGAGCGGGCTCGAAACACTCGGCCCGATCTGGACCGAGGCCGAATTTCACGTGCGGCATACCGAAATCGATTATCACCGGCCGTTCCGGATGGGCGATGAAATCGAGGCATTCGTCCGGATCGCCCGGATCGGCACTTCCAGCCTGACCCAGCAATTCGACCTGTGCGACGCGAAAACCGGCGCGCTCCACTGCGCGATCACGATGGTGATCGTCCATGTCGACCTGCCGAGCGGTGCGCCGACGCCGATCACGGCGCCGGTCCGGGATGCATTGGAACGACTGATTCCCGCCGAAGCCATCAAATAATTGTAGCGTATGCTACATCACTGAGCTATGTAGCGACTGCTACATAGCATAGGGAAGCACGCGCGGTGTCTCGCACAGCACATAAACGGTGGGTTGAAGGGGCAACGCGGACCGCGCTGGACCAGGCCTATTCGGCCGCGCGTACCTGCGGATCGTCGGTCGCAACATGCTCGGGCAGCGACCATAGCAGATCGGCCTTGGTCAGCACCCGCCCATCCCAGGCCCGTACTTCAACTTGCGCGATCGGGCGGCGATCGCGTTCATCGACCAGCACCGGCGAGGCGGGGAAGCCGGTTTCCCAGCGTTCACCCCATTGCCGCAGGGCAATCATCGTCGGGAGCAGTGCAAAGCCTTTTTCGGTCAACCGATATTCGATCTTGCGGCGATCCTCCGGCATCGGCTCGCGCATCAAAATGCCGTGCTCGACCAGCCGGGCGAGCCGATTGGCCAGAATGTTTCGGGCAATGCCCAGTTCCGACTGGAATTCCTCGAAATGATGGAGACCGTTGAATGACGCCCGCAGGATCAGAAAAGACCAGCGTTCCCCCATCGCCTCAAGTGCTGCCGGCAGGCTGCACTCGGCCAGTTCGCGCAAGGGTTCTCGCAGCTTTGTTTCCATAGACCGTCAATCCTAGCGCAATTTATCTGTCATGCGAATGAAATGTAAGTTTTTAGTTGCAACTGACAACCTATTTCACTAAGTATCGATTCGCAACCTAATTCGGTTGCGCCGAATACCTCCCCCGAACCGATCCCAAACCGATCATGGA
The DNA here is from genome assembly GCA_964631905.1 of uncultured Stakelama sp. GTDB lineage: Bacteria > Pseudomonadota > Alphaproteobacteria > Sphingomonadales > Sphingomonadaceae > Sphingomonas. Next base: position 4,760 of record CAZWAL010000160.1, on the reverse strand, counting down.
GTTCAACATGACACGCATTCTTTCCGCTGCCGCTGCCCTTGCCACGTCGATGCTGTTCGCATCCGCAGCCTTTGCCCAGACGGGCGGCTATTACTCGGCAACACCCGCGACCGCGCCGACCAAGGCAAGCGTTATCACTCAGGGCACGCTGTGGAAGTGCACCGACGGCGTGTGCACCGCACCCAAGTCGACGCAGCGCGATTCGATCATGTGTGAACTCGTCGCCAAGCGCGTCGGCACGCTGACGACCTTCACCGTCGCTGGCACCCCGCTGCCCGCCGAAGCACTCACCAAGTGCAACGAGCGCGCCAACTAAATACAAGTAGATGTTGCAAAGCAGCAGCACGCGGGGCCATCCTACCCGCGTGCTGCGGCAATATGAACTTGTCGATCGGGTTTTAAGCTACGATCCCCAAGCCAATGAGGCGCTGCTGAACCGCGCCTATGTTTTTTCGCTGCAGGCGCATGGCAGCCAGAAACGCGCATCGGGCGACCCCTATTTCAGCCATCCGATCGAAGTCGCCGGCATTTTGACCGATCTGCATCTCGACGACGAGACGATCGCCACCGCGATTCTGCACGACACCATTGAAGATACCGTCGCGACGCCTGAGGAAATTTTGCGGCTGTTCGGCCCCAATGTCGCTCGAATGGTGGACGGCGTCACCAAGCTGAGCAAAATCGAAGCGCAGACCGAGAACGAGCGCGCCGCCGAAAACCTGCGCAAATTCCTGCTCGCCATGTCCGACGATATCCGGGTGTTGCTGGTGAAGCTCGCCGACCGGCTGCACAACATGCGCACGCTGCATTACATCGCCAACCCCGACAAGCGCCGCCGCATCGCACGCGAGACGATGGATATCTATGCCCCGCTCGCAGAGCGGATCGGCATGTACGAGTTCATGAAGGAAATGCAGACGCTGGCGTTTCGCGAGCTCGAGCCGGAGGCGTACAGCTCGATCACCAAGCGGCTCGTCCAGCTGAAGGAAGGCGATGGCGACCGGATCGAGAAGATCGGCGCAAGCTTCAAGCAATTACTGTCGCGCGGCGGGGTCGAGGCCGATGTGTCGGGCCGCGAGAAGCACCCCTATTCGATCTGGAAGAAGATGGCCGAACGGCACATCAGCTTCGAACAGCTCTCCGATATCATGGCGTTTCGGCTGATCGTGCCGACGGTGGAAGAATGCTATAGTGCACTTGGCCTGATCCACCGGCGCTGGCCGATGGTGCCGGGGCGGTTCAAGGATTACATCTCGACGCCGAAACGTAACGGCTACCGGTCGCTGCATTCATCGGTGATGCACGCCGAAAATACCCGCGTTGAAATCCAGATCCGCACCAGGGAAATGCACGCCGAAGCCGAGCACGGGCTTGCTGCGCACTGGGCGTATAAACAGGCGAAGGTTCGCCCCGACAATCAGGTCCGCTGGATCGCTGATCTGGTTGAGATTCTCGATACCGCCGAAAGCCCGGAAGAGCTGCTCGAGCATACCCGGATGGCGATGTATCAGGATCGCATCTTCGCCTTTACCCCGCGCGGCGAGCTGATCCAGCTGCCCAAGGGCGCGACGCCGATCGATTTCGCTTATGCACTGCATACCGATCTGGGTGATCAGGCGGTGGGGGCGAAAATCAATGGCCGTGTCGCGCCGCTTCGAACGCGGATCGAGAATGGCGATCAGGTGCAAATTCTGCGCTCCAAGGCCCAGGTACCGCAGCCCGGTTGGCTGAACTTCGCGATCACCGGCAAGGCGCGCGCAGCGATCCGCCGCCACCTGCGCCATACCGAACGCACCGAGGGTCAGGCGCTTGGCCGCAAAATCTATGACGAGATCGTCCAGCGCCTGCCCGTGACGCTTGCCGATGATGCGATCACAGCGGCGCTAATGCGGCTGAAACTGCCCGACGAGACTGCGTTGATGGAGGCAATCGCGCGGCGGCGGATTACCGATGCCGAAGTGATGGAAGCGCTGATGCCTGGGTCCGCCGGAAAGGAAGCGCTCCGCAACCTGCCGCCGCAATCAAGCGCGATTTCGATCCGCGGGCTGAAACATGGCATTGCCTTCGATCTCGCTGAATGCTGCCACCCGGTCCCCGGTGACCGGATCGTCGGCCTGCGCCACCCGGACCGACTGATCGAGGTCCATTCGATCGACTGCAAGACGCTGATCGACGGCGACGATGCCGACTGGGTCGATCTGGCCTGGGGCGACAAGACCGAAGGTGCCACCGCGCAGATTGCCGTCGAGCTGAAGAACGAACCCGGCGCGCTGGGGGTGGTCGCGACGATCATCGGTGCGCACAAGGCGAATATTCTGGGGCTGCGGCTCGATAACCGCGATACCGGCTATCACACCAACACGATCGATGTTGAGGTGCACGACCTACAGCACCTGATGCGGCTGATTGCCGCGCTGCGCGCCGCCGACGCGGTGAGTGCCGTGGAACGGATATAGCATTGCGCCAACGCTTGCGCGGCCAAGCCAACCCGATAAGCTGATAACAACCATCATCAGAGGAAATCGCCATGGATCGCCGCCAGTTCTTGTCATCGACCGGCGCCGCGACCGCGCTTGCGCTTGCGCCCGGCGCGTTGAAGGCCGCAGAACCAGCCACGGGCGATGTGGCGCTGAATGCCGTGTTCGAGGCGATATTCCAGGAGAATCTGGATGATTCGCCTGAAAACGTCACCGGGCTTGGTCTCGATACCGGCAAGCGTGCCGCCGCCAAGGCGCAGCTGAGCGATCGATCACTCGCCGCGCGCGCCAAGGATCTTTCTCGCACCAAACAGGCGATCGCCCGGATCGAAGCGGTCGATACCAAGACCCTGTCCGATGCAGGCAAGCTGAACCGCGAAGTCGTGCTCTATTCGCTGCGCAGCGGCATCGTCGGGCCGGACAAGTTCGGCATCGGCAGCACGATCCGCCCCTATCGCATCTTTCAGCAGGGCGGCGCTTACTTCTCGGTCCCCGATTTTCTGAATTCGGCGCATACGATCCGCACTACCGCCGATGCCGAGGCCTATTGCGCGCGCCTCTCGGCCTTTGCGACGGCGCTCGACCAGGACAGCGCGGTGCAGAAAGAGGAAGCATCGCGCGGTTTCGTCGCACCCGATTTCTCGCTCGACCTGACGATCGGCCAGTTGAAGGCCCTCCGCGACAAGCCAGCTGCCGCCAGCGGGATGGTCAATTCGCTCGTCACCCGGGCCAAGGCGGCGGGCCTTGCCGGCGACTGGGGAACCAAGGCCGCAGCGATCGTCGAGCGGCAGGTCTATCCCGCGCTCGACCGGCAGATCGCGCTCGTCCAGTCATTGCCGCGCCGCAAGCAGGCCGGGTTGTGGGCGCTACCCAATGGCGATGCCATCTATGCCGAAGCGCTGAAGGCCGCCACCACCACCGATTTCACCCCCGATGAGGTGCACAAGATCGGCCAGGAACAGGTCGCATCGCTCAGCGCCGAACTCGACGCGATCCTGAAGGCGCAGGGGTTGACCAAAGGCAGCGTCGGCGCGCGGCTGACAGCGCTCAACGAGATGCCGTCGCAACTTTATGCCGACACGCCCGAAGGCCGCGCCGAATTGCTGGCGGGACTGAATGTCGGCGTGGCAGCAATGCAGAAGCGGCTTGGCGAGGCGTTTCTCAACGCCCCCAACGAACCGCTCGATATCCGCGCGGTGCCGGTGGAGATTCAGGATGGCGCCTCGAACGGCTATTATCGCCGGGCCTCGCTCGACGGCACCCGCCCTGCCATCTATTTCATCAACCTGAAAAGCGTTGGCGACTGGCCGAAATATACGCTGCCCTCGCTCAGCTATCATGAGGGCGTGCCGGGGCATCATCTCCAGCTCAGCATCGTCCAGAAGCTCGATACGCCGCTGCTACGTCGCTTCGCAGGCTTTAGCGCCTATTCGGAAGGCTGGGCGCTGTATGCAGAGCAGGTGGCGGAAGAGTTGGGCGGCTACGCCAATGCAATCGAGCGGGCGGGGTATCTGCAGAGCTTCCTGTTCCGCGCCGCGCGGCTGGTGGCGGATACCGGTATCCACGCCAAGCGCTGGACGCGCGAACAGGCGACCGATTATTTCGTCGAGACGGTCGGCTTTGCCCGGCCACGCTCTCAGCGGGAGATCGAGCGTTACTGTACCCAGGCGGGTCAGGCCTGCAGCTATAAACTCGGCCATATCAGCTGGCTGCGCGCCCGCGACAATGCCAGGCGAATCCTGGGCGACAAGTTCGACCTGAAGCAGTTCCACGAAGTGTTGCGCGATGGCGCCGTGCCGCTAACGATCCTGGAACGGCTGGTCGAGGCGCGCGCAAAGGCGCGGCTCGCCTAGAAGCTTCGCGATTCCCTATTCGCGAAACAGCGGCTAGAGGGGCCGGATGCAACGCCCTGCCCTTTCCGTCGTCGTCCCCTGCTATAACGAAGCAGCCTGTCTCGACATCCTTCACGCCCGCGTCTCGGCGGCGGCGCAGGCGGCGGTCGGCGCCGATTACGAGATCGTGTTCGTCAATGACGGATCGAAGGACGACAGCTGGGCAGTGATGCAGCGGCTCGCGGCGGTTGACCCGCATCTCGTGGCGATCAACCTGTCGCGCAATCACGGCCACCAGCTCGCGCTGACCGCGGGGCTCGATCTGTGCTGCGGCCAGCAGATCATGATCATCGACGCCGATCTGCAGGATCCGCCCGAATTGCTGATCGACATGCGCGCCACCATGGCAACCGAACAGGCCGATGTCGTCTATGCCGTGCGCCGCAAGCGT
>CAZWAL010000159.1:0-6433 GCA_964631905.1 uncultured Stakelama sp. | reverse complement strand
CGCTGATTGTTCGCCCTTAGCGTTGTTTAGCGTACCATCCACGCTATGCCCTCAATCGTTGCCGTATCCGTGTTGACGGCATCGATTCCTGCCATCCCGGCCATCGTCACCCCGCCCGGCGAGGTCGCGTTCATCGCATCAGCCGTCCGGTCCATGATGAACATGTGCAGGACCACGTAGAGCGGTCCCCAGGCGGCCAGGTAGAAGAAGCCGGTAAAGTATCCCTTCAACGCAGGCGTGCCGCTGCGCGGGATGAGGAAGAGCGGGAAGATCACCGGGAACATCGCATAGAAGACGACCGTCAGCACGATGTTGAGGAGCGGGACCCATGTCATGGCCTGCTCCGCTATCGACGTATAGGTGTTGCGCGCCTGCTCCTCTGCACGCAGGACAGCGAAGGTGTCACCATCGGCCGCGCCGAGGTTGGCGCGCGCCTGCAGGAAGGCGTTGACGAGGGAGCGCTGTTGAAAAATCTGCTGCGCGGACTGCGAACTGCCATGGAAATGGTTGGCGACAATCGGAAGGTCCGCAATCAGCTTCGAGCGCGCGAGCGCTGGGGTTAACCCTGGGAAAATCTTGCGACCTTCTTCCTCGAGTGCCGTGTCGGAATAGGTCGTAACGCCGGTGGCGATCGCCGTATAACCGGCCTGACACGTGACGATGGTAGGAGGGCCGCTTTCGGGCACGAACTTCATCCCTCGCGCGGGCGATCCCGGCCCCATCTCCGTCAGGATATCGTTGGAGTTCGCGATCGTATCGAAAGATTTGAAGCCGAGCAGAATGTCGTAGAAGAGGCACTGCTTCATGTACTCTTCAAGATTGGCGCTGATACGGGGATCGCGGATCCGGAAGTCCTGGGTGCGGTCCCACAGGCGCGCGCCGTAGATCATGCCGTTGCTCGACATCTGCAGCGAACCCGGCATCACGAAAACCGTCTCAGCCGTGCGCGTGAGCCAATCACCAGCAGTCGAACTGACCGAGGCTATCATTGCCAGTCCCAGAGGGACGTTTGCGACCGTAGCGGGTGCCAATGATGGATTGAGGCGGTCGGTAACCCTCACCGTCATCGTGGGCACGATGAGGGCGCCGTACATGAGCGTCGCCCCCAGAAACCAGTTGAACCAGGCACGCCAGTTGAGGCTGAACGCCACCACCAGCAGCGTGTAGATCAAGCCCATGACCATCACGACGCGCAGCAGCGAGCGAAAACCCCCTCCTCCTGTCCAAGCGGATACCGCGTTGAAGACATTGACGATGTATTCGCCCCCGCCGATCGTGAAGATCTCCATCATGGCACGCGGTCCTTACTGGATGCCCTGACGCGAAAGCGACGTGCTGAATGACAGCGCGGCCGACATCTGCGGCGACAGATTGTTCCTGAGCGTGCCCTCAAGAAACACCGCGCGCTGAACCACATGCTGGGTCCGGTCGAGGCGCAGCTTCATGCCTTGGGAGTATGTGTCGAGGACCTGTCGCACCGAATTGATCTGATCGCGCCACTGCGAAAGAGCTTCCTCATTGGCGTTCTGGAAGGTCCCTACCCCGCGCGAGGCATAGCCATAATATTGCTGCGCAAGCGCATCGAGGAGATCCATAGCCACGATTTCGGCGAGGTCATTCATGTCGTTGCTGGTCATGCCGCCAAGGGTTGCGGCCGCGTTGACCGTCATGATCTTGTAGAGCGGTATCGTGGTCGCCCCGAGCAAGCCGATTTCGTCACTGGTGAGCGCGGCATTGCTGCGAACCTTCGCGTTCATGCTCTCGATCATCGCCCGGACCCTGGGTTTCAACGCCTGTGACGCCGAAATCGACATGGCCTGCGTGGTCGGGTTGAGGCACTTGTCGTTGGTATCGCAATTCAGCATCGTGACCGAACTGGTGCCGTCCAGAAGCGCGGTCAAAAGGGCGCGGTCGCCCTGCCCCACGAACTGGAACCCGCGTTTGCCACTGGCATCGCCATCCTGGTAGAAGATCACCGTTCCGACGAAGGTCATGAGGTACTCACGAAACTCGGTCGAGAAACTGGGGTAGCTTTGCTTGAGCATCTCCCACGTGAAGTTGTAACTCTGTGCAGGAATGTCGGGATCGCTGTTGGCCGCGATCGTCGAGGCACGCTGCCCCCCTGTCCCGCATTCATGGCGGCTCTTGGCCCAATCGGAGAACAACCCCTGGCTGTTGCCGACCGACTTGCAAATCTCCGAGGACATCCGATCGGACTTGCCCCACAAGCCGCCGACGAGGTTCTGCGCCACTTCGCAGCTGTTCATGTTGAATTGGTTCATCTGCTGAACCTTCTGTGCCATTTCCTCGATGGTCGAGGCGATCTGCGGGCTGATTGACTTGATTGCGAGCTGGAAGGCAAAGCCCAGCGCGTTGTTGGCAGTCGCTTTCAGCATGGCCACTATTTCGTCGGTGTTGATGAAGGAGAAGCTGCCGGAGAAGACGTCGATGCCCCCGCATCCAGCTTTGACCCCCGGCAGCTGCAGATTGACCGGGTTCACGTTCTTTTGCGGAAAACGGGTCCAGATGTTGCCACCCGAGTAATAGCCTGCCGACTGGCCCTGATAGGCGACGGGGCCGGTGGCATTGGCGGCGGCACCCATGTCGTCGAAGAAGTTATTGAGCTCCGAGCCGACGTTGGCACTGACGGGGGCTGCAGCGAAACTCGCTGCGGCAAGCACGGCAAGTGCCGTCCCCGACGAGCGGAAGAGGCGGGCGGCAAAGCCGCGCTTGGTCTGGCGTGCCATCAGTAGTCACTCCCGGGCTCAATCTGGGTGAGGTAGAAAATGCGCTGCATCACATCGTCGGCCGCCATCACGCCGTAACCGATGGGAATCGGCAGCCTTGTCTGGGTGTCGAAAAGGACCAGAGCCGGCACAGCTCCGCCTTGCAGACCCATGCGCTGGTACTGGCCGCTATCGACGACATAATTGGGGAACGCTTCGTTGGGTCCGCCATCCATCGAGACCGCGAGAACCTCGAGCCCATAGGTGTCGGACAGCGCCCGCATTACCGGCGAAAAGGTTCGGCAAGCCGAGCAGGATGAGGAGTAGAAATAGAAGACCCCGTAGCGCTCGGTAAGCGCCGCCATCGAGCCCTCACGCTGGGCTTTGCGATCCTCCGCCCAAGTCTGCTTTGCGAGGGTCGAGACGGGTCGTTCGAGCGTATAGTCGAGATCGGGGTTCTGCCAGATCGAGCGGCCCCACACATCCGCGAATGTCGAAGCACGGTCGAGCTGCTCACGCTGAAACCGGATATAGCTGACGATGTTTTCGGACGTTGGCTCGAGAATGGCACGTGCCTTGAGCTCATCGAGCTTCGCCGTAATCTGGGCCATGCGCTCAGTCGCAGGAATGGCAGGCGATGCAGGCATTGCCTGCTCGCGTGCCCTGCGCTTGGCCTCCTCGGAGTTGCAGTAAAACCAGCTCCCAAGCTTGCGCTCGTCGCAGTAGAACGCATCGCGATTGGCATCTGCCGGTGGCTGGGCGAGCAAGGGGACAGCCGCCGCCCCGAGGGCTGCCGCAAGGCTCAGGAGCGCAAATCTCGTCATGGGCATTTTCCTTTTTCAAGGTCGAGCATCTGCAAGAGGAAAGCAGTCTTGAAATAACCGCGGCCCCGGTCGATCATCCGGATCATTCCCCCCGACAGGGTGGTGGTCGCCTCCACACCTGCCGGCGTGAGGCAAAAGTCGAACTCGCCATCGCTCACCCGAGTGATCGAGCCGCAATCAAGAAGACGCTTGATCGATGCTGCGAGCTCACCGACCGTCGCAGGCCGCAAGAACCAGTCTTTGATGAGCGCGAACATCTCGGTCTCGCTGCGCGCCAGATCACGACCGATGGCGACGCTGACCGCGAGATCGAGCACCTGCGCGGGCGGAAACGGCTCGCTATGCGGGAAGGCAAGAATATCAGCACCGCTCATGGGTCAGGTCCCACCGTTCGTGTTGTAATAGTTCTGAATTTTCTGCTGGATCTGGATCGACATATCGATCTCGTCAGGCAGCTTCGCCGCATCAACGAACTCGGCATACACTTCCCGAAAATCCATGCGGCTCAAGTCAAGCTGCTGGAACTGGGCGATCAGGAAGCCCTCGCAGTCAGGGCGCTGCGGCGTTCCCCACCGCATCCCAAGCTGCGCCTTGCCCTGTTCATTCAGAATACGGACGAGCTTACTGCCGTAGCAGCAGTACGACTGCTTGCGGGTCACGCAGACGCCGAGCACGCGGGCTGAGCAATAGGTCCCGATAAAGCGGCACAGACCCTCATCGTCCCGCTTGTCGACCTCACGGTCCTCGCGGTCGCACAGGAACGGCGTGAGAAGCGGCACGCCCTTGCCGCTGCAGCAGTTCGACAACCCGAAAACCTTTCGGGTGCAGCGCAAATGCTCGCCACTGAAGATCTTCAACCGGTCAGGATCAAACCCGTCCCGCAGCTCGCCCATGACGTTCATGGCCACCATGGCGTCCTTGAACTCAGGTGATGCCTCGCGCTCGACCTGAGTGCATTCCCCATTGATGCAATAGAGATCGCCTGCACAGACATAGGCGGGCGGCGGCGGCGATCCCGCGCCGGGAATGGCGCACTGGTACCAGCGATCATGGACGTTGCAGGTCACACCATCCGCGTCAAAACTCAGGCACTCATCATGGCTGAACCTGCAATCCCCACGCGCCTCAAGGGCACCACAGTCATTGGCAGGAGCCACCCCTTCACACTGATAGGTACGCTGCCACTCCCAGCAGCTGCGCGTCACCGAAAGACCATTGATGACCCGCGTCTCTCCAGGCGCAGTGCAGACCTCGCTCGCTAGCGTGCAGGTGGCACCATTCGTGGCGCTCTGGCAGGCGGCCTCGTCGACGGTCTCGCCAACGATCCGCGAGGTGTTGCGTTCAATCCCGCCCGGTACGCCGCTTAGCCGAGAGGGGCATTGCCAGACCTGGCGGAAGAAGGGCTCACCCGGCTCAGCACACCACCTGCGACCAAATTCCTCTTCCACCCACTGCAGGCATCTTTGCCCTACCCGAACGCTGCGCTCGAGCGTGCATGAGCTGGAGCCCTGCGCTTGGGCAAGCATCGGACACATCTCATTGCGATCAGCAAACTCTTCGGTTTCGCAAGAATACTCCCAGGTGCGTCGTCCCTCGGTCTGGATCTGCAGCGGCGCATTGCAGTTGCGCGCCTCCGCAAAGGGCTGCGAGCCGGCGTTGCAGCTTTCAAGATAAGTCGTGGTGCCAGTGCCTCCCGGAGGTAAGGGGTTGCAGGCTCCCGCTGCTCCTCCAGGCCCACCACCAGCGCCGAGATAGGCGTCGGGGTCAGCTTCAATCAGGCGACCGGCAGACAGGTCGACAGTCCCCGGATCGAAACGGGTCCTGTAGGGATCGACGATCACACGGTACTCATTCTGATACCGCTGCGCTTCACCCGCCGCTGTCAATCCGACAGGATCGTCGACATAATCACGCGCTGGAATATCCGTACCCTGGAAGCCGGGCACGTTTGCCGCCGAACCATTGCCAAGGATGTCCGAAGACGTGGTGTCACGGACACCCTTTGCGATTGCTTCGCCTTCTACCCTAGCATCACTGGCCGCCATCTGAGCGTGAGCAAGATGACCGCAAGCCGCAAGCGCAAGGGAGACCGCAAGGATGCGCAGGCCATTCACCTCTTCCCCCTCAGATTGGCAAGAGCGAGACGGGCAACCGGCGCGCCCGGGCCGCCCGCCCCGGCGAAGGTCTCGAGCACATAAGCCACACTGGTATTGCCTGAGATGCGATCATGCGGCGGCGGCGCGGTCACACAATCGAGCTGATCGCAGGGCTCGAAATCGGTCGCTAGAGCCACATAGGTAGGCACCCGGTCGACGCCGAAGGATCGAAACAGCCGGGGATCGATTGCCACGTTGCTTGCGCCAGACTGGTCTGTAACCTTGCGGATACCGCTGATGAAGGTCTGCGGATTACCGGTGGAGAAGCCGCGGAAAACGACAACGCCGCCTGCTCTGGTCGTGTCGGCGATCATCTGTGCGAGCGCCTCTTCTGGCATCGACAGGCTGGCGAATGCCACGAACAGCGGCGCACCCTTGGGGCGGGCCATGCCGGCCCTGGCGCCAGCCACCATTTCGTCGAAGTCGACCGGGCCATCCTTGCCGGCGATCTGCGACACATCGAGGCCTTCAACTGCCTCATAGCCTTGCGCGACAACCGTCTGCGCCTCTTCGCCTTGGGTTTGCGCGTTAGCGGTAGCATAGTCGAAGAGCGCCTGGGCGTCGGCCTTGAATGTATCGGCCCGCGCCTCGATCGCTTTCGGGTCGAAGTCCGTCAAATCCTGGGCAACGACGGCTGTAACACCAAGCAGCAGGCTGGCGGCGAGAGCGGGGAAGAGTCCTCTGCGGTTCATTGGCGCGACCTCACAACATGCAGCAATTGCGTTTG